>CAZUQL010000014.1:0-12881 GCA_964622565.1 Candidatus Woesearchaeota archaeon
AGTCTTAAATTCCTTTCAATAGAAGTGGATACTCTTTCTTGCCATTTTTTTAATCTTAAGAATTTTCTTGTTTGACCTGGTTCAAGTCGATAGATATCTGAGATTTCACCAATATTAGTAGTAAGGCCTTTGTCGAATTTTTGCATTGACATTGGTGCTCCCCCTCTCCCCTTTTTTTCTGATTTATCAAATTTTCCGCCCATATCTTGTCCTGTGTCTACCATTTCTTGTTCAATTACAAGAGCACAATCGTTGCAAATAATTTCTCCAACATGGGGATCATAAGTAAGATGAATTCCTCCACATTCGGGGCATTTTTTTATTGAGCTCATTTTTAGAATTTACTATTTTGAAGTTTAGGGTAAAGTTTATAAAGCTTTTCTATTTAAAAAACTTTCTATTGATGTTGTTTTTTGAAGGGGTGACTATTCAACTAGAATTCCGTTTATACATCCTTCTTGAGATGGACGATTTGTAATTTTTGCTTTTCCTAATGTGGTTTCCACAATTGTTCCTTTTGTTAGAATATTTTGTCTCGCTAAGAATCTATTTGAGGGTGTTTCTAAAACATTTTTGATTTCTGTTTTTTGAATTTTTTTGTTTTGAGTTTTTAGATTAATCTCTTTTGCTTTAAGTAAAACTATTTTTCTGTTCCCCCCTCTTGTTTTCATATTTTTCTTTTTTTCTTCTCCGAGTTTTACAATCCTTTTTTGCCCCTTTACTTCGTAGGATTTTCTTTTTCTTCTTTTAATATATCTTCCACCAGTTATTTTCTTTCCTGTTCTTGTAGCCATGGAATAATTGAGATAATTTGGTTTTTAAAATGTTTGGTTTGTTTTTTAACACAATAAAATTTAAAAACAGACTTCTTCTTTTGATTTTATGACAAATGGAATTGAAAGACCTTTAGACCTTTTGAACAATTCAAAAGGAAAAGAGGTTTTAGTGCATTTGAAGGGGGATAAACAATTTGTAGGTACTTTACTTGCATTTGATATCCACATCAATTTGGTGTTAGATAACACTAAAGAGATGCAAAACAACGAAATGAAAAAAAATTTGGGTTTAACCTTTTTACGAGGGGACACAATTATTTTTATTTCGCCAGCTTCAACTGTATTAAAAAAAGAATAAGCGTTGCACCTTTTATTTTCGCTGGGTAGGTTTCTCAGTTGATTTATGTTAGTTGGAACTTTGATAAATAATCTTATAAACTTCTTTGTTTTAGTTTATAGATGACCTCAAAAATTAAAATAAATTTTTTAGGAACTGCAGATGCTATTCCAAGTAAGAATAGAAATCATTTAGCTGTGCTTTTAACTTTTGAAGGAGAAAATATTTTGTTTGATTGTGGTGAGGGAACACAAAGGCAATTGAGGAAAGCAAATTTGAATCCTTGCAAATTAACGAAGATATTAATCTCTCATACACATGCAGATCATGTTCTTGGGCTTGTTGGAATTTTGGAAACATTAAATTTAAGTGGTTATTCAAAAAAACTTGAAATTTTCGGGCCACGAGGTATTAAAGAATTTTTAAAAGATTTATTTGAGACTTTTAGAGTTAATTTGAATTATGAATTAGAGATTAAAGAGGTTTTTGGAAAGTTCTTTGAAAATAAAGATTTTTATTTAAGTGCAGAAAGAATGGAGCATGGAAGTTCTTGTAATGCCTATTCATTTGTTATGAAAGATAAATTGAAAATTGATAAATCTAAATTAAAAAAATTTAAGATTCCTTCGGGGAAACATCTATCTGAAATTTCTCAGGGAAGGGATATTGTTTTTGAGGGAAAAAAGTTTAAGGCTAAAGATTTGGTTTATTCTGAGAAAGGAAAAAAAGTTTCTTATGTGGTGGATACTTTAATGAACTCGCGAATTCAGGATTTTGTGGATCGGTCTGATGTTTTTATTTGTGAAGGGACTTTTTCAAAGGAAGAAGAAGCGATGGCTAGGGAGAAAAAGCATTTGACTTTTGAGCAGGCAGGAAAAATTGCAAAAGATGCGAAGGTTGGAAAATTATTTTTAGTTCATATTGGTCAACGTTACTCTCGCTGCATGAAGGAAGTTGAAAAGTCTGTTAAGAAAATTTTTAAAAATAGTTTTCTTCCGAGGGATTTGGATGTCGTTGAGTTATAATATTTCTTATCTTTAATTTTATTATTTTTTAATTCTAATTTATATACTTAGTACCTTAGTGAACAAATCTGGGGGGAAATTTAAATTAAAAATTTAGGGATTTTATTTTGCTTAAGATTATATGCCCCCGACAGGATTTGAACCTGCGACCTACTACTTAGAAGGCAGTCGCTCTATCCAGGCTGAGCTACAGGGGCCTTAATTTATAATGATAAAAACCTATTTAAAAGTGTTTGTTTTTTAGTGAAGATGAAAGAGGGAGGAAGAACTTTAAAATTTCCATTAAATGGAAAGTATGTTGCAATGCTCGCTCCGAGTTTTGTGGTAGATTTTTCTTATCCTAAAATTATTCCTCAATTAAAAGAATTGGGATTTGAAAAAGTTGTTGAATTGACTTTTGGAGCAAAGATGATTAACCGAGAGTATTCTAGAAAACTGAAGAGCTCTAAAGAGGTTTTAATTTCAAGTGTTTGTCCTGGGATTGTAGAATTTATTAAACATAAATTTTCTGGATTTCAAAATAATTTAGTTTTAGTTGATAGTCCAATGATTGCAACTGCAAAAATTTGCAAAAAAGTTTTTCCAAAACATAAAATAGTTTTTATTTCTCCTTGTGGCTTTAAAAAAATTGAAGCTGAAAAATCTGGATTAATTAATTTTGTTTTAACTTTCAAGGAACTTAAGGATATTTTGAGGCGATTTAAAATTAAGGAATTTAACCAGGAATTTCAATTTGATCGGTTTTATAATGATTATACTAAGATCTATCCTGTCTCTGGAGGACTTTCAAAAACCGTGCATTTAAAAAATTTAGTTTTTAAGAAAGAAGTGTTGGTTCTAGACGGTGTTTCAAAAGTTGAAAGATTTTTGAAAAATCCCAATAAAAATATTAAATTCTTAGATGTTACGTTTTGTGAGGGGGGCTGTATTGGGGGGCCCTGTATCCAGTCTAAGCTTCCTTTGTTTTTTAAAAGACTAAAAGTTATTAATTACTTAAGGAAATCAAAAAGAGAAGATATTCCTGAAATTAAAAAAGGATTAATTTCAAAAGCAAAGGGACTTAGCTTTACAAGTAAAAATCTTTAAATAGCCTTTTCTTAATTTCAACATATGCGCGGGTGGCACAGCGGCTACTGCGTCTCCCTGCAGAGGAGATTTTCACGGGTTCGAGTCCCGTCCCGCGCTTTAAGGAATGGAGGTTAATTTATTTCTTAAAAGATTAATTTTAAAAACTTGTAGTGGATAACTTATTTATGTATATAGTCAAACAAAAAGTTTATGGAAAAGACTATTACTACTTAAGAAAAAGTTTTAGAGAGGGAAATAAGGTAATTAGCAAATCGATTGCTTACCTAGGAAAAGATTTGGAAGATGCAGAAGAAAAAGCAAAGGAGATTCAAGAAAAAATGAAAGTAGATGAAATTAAAAAAGCAAAAAATAAGTTGAGTAAAGTTGAAAATTTTGAATTAATTAAAAAGGATATTTCTGTTGAAGAGATGGCTAACTTTTGTAAAAGAAAAGGATTTATTTTTAATTCAGGAGATTTATATGGGGGGCTTGCAGGATTTTGGGATTTTGGGCCGTTGGGGGTTGAACTAAAAAATAACATTAAAAATTATTGGTGGAATTTTCATGTTCAATCTAGAGAAGACATCTTTGGATTAGATGGAAGTATCATCACCCATCCAAGGGTGTGGGAAGCTTCAGGACATGTTGAAAATTTTGTAGATGTTGCGGTGATGTGTAAAAAATGTAAAAATAAATTTAAGGTTGATGAGTCAGAATTAAAAAATGCAGTTTGTGATAAGTGTGGAGGAGAAGTGGAGAATAAAGGGAAATTTGTTCCAATGTTTACAACTAATGTTGGTCCTATTGAGGGAGATTCGATTAAAGCATATCTCCGACCTGAAACAGCTCAGTTAATTTTTGCGAATTTTAAAAATATTTTGGATACTACTCGACTAAAACTTCCTTTTGGTGTTGCGCAGATTGGAAAATCTTTTAGAAACGAAATAGCTCCGAGAAATTTTATTTTTAGGAACAGAGAATTTGAGCAGATGGAAATTGAGTATTTTATCGATGGGGAAGATAAAGAAGCTTGTCCTTATGAAATTCCGGATGTAGAGGTTTTAGTTTATTCTTCAGGAATGCAATTAAAAAATAAATCCCCTGAAAAAATGAATCTCAAAGTTGCACTGGAAAAAAAGATAATTCAATTACCTTGGCATGCTTATTGGTTAGGAACCGAATTAAATTGGTTTTTTAATCTAGGAGTAAACTTAGAAAAATTCAGAATACGTCAGCATCTTCCCGACGAGAAATCTCATTATTCTACAGATACTTGGGATATTGAATATAATTTTCCTTTTGGATGGAAAGAACTTCAAGGTATTGCAGATAGGGGGACTTATGATTTATCTCAACATGAGAAAGTTTCAAAAAAGGAATTGAGATTTTTTGATGAAATAAAGAAGAAAAAAATTCTTCCAACGGTAATTTCAGAACCTTCTTTGGGAGTTGAAAGGGCATTACTTGTTTTTTTGTTTGATTCTTTTTATGAAAACAAGAAAGGAGAAACGATTCTTAAACTTCCTCCAAAAATCTCTCCAATAAAAGTTGCAATTTTCCCTTTGATAAAAAAGGACGAAGCGATTGTGAGTTTGTCGAGGGAGATTTACTCTGAATTAAAAAAATATTTTAATGTTGTTTATGATGATTCTGGAAGTATTGGAAGAAGATATGCACGGCAGGATGAAGTTGGAACGCCTCTTTGTATAACCATTGATGAAGAATCTGTAAAAAATAATTCTTTAACACTCAGGAATAGAGATACAACACAACAAATTAGAATTCCTTTGGAAAATTTAAAAAGTTTGATTTCAAGTTTTCTCGACGGTGAAAAAGGATTTTTAGATTTGAAAAATTAGCTTAGAAAATCAATCAAGAAAGTTTTTTAAACTTTAATTCTTTAGTTAATGTAATTAAAATTGAGGTGATAAAATGGCAACAAGAAAAGCTGTTAAGAAAAAACCTGCTAGAAAACCAGCTAAGAAAAAAGCAGTTAAGAAAAAAACTGTTAAAAAAGCTGTAAAGAAAAAAGCGGTGAAGAGAAAGGTTACTAAAAAACCAGCTAAGAAAAAAACTGTTAAGAAAAAAAAGCGATAAGCTTGTAAACTTTTTTATTTTTTTTATTTTATGAACCCCTAATTTCTATTCTATTATTTTTTATTTTTGAATAAACTTTTAAACTTCATTTGATTTAATTTTTTATGGATAATTGTGTATTTTGTAAAATTGCTCGAGGGGAGATAGAAGATTTAAGGATTTGGGAAGACGAGAACTATGTAGCTTTTTTGGATATTAATCCTTTTGTGGTGGGTCATACTTTAGTTATTCCAAAAAAACACACACGATGGATTTGGGAAATTGGAGATACAGAGTATTTGGATTATATGAGGGCGGTCAAAAAGATTGCAGAACTCTTAAAAAAAACTTTTGATACTGATTGTGTTCAATTAATTATTGCAGGGATGGATGTGCCTCACACCCATATTCATTTGCTGCCTCGAAAGGAGAATGATGGAATTGCTTCTGTCCCAAAAATTCCTCTTCATCCAAAACCATCGAATTTAGAATTACAAAAAATTAGAGAGAAGATAAGGGATAACTAAAATTTATTAATTGTCTTTGCAAATTTCAATTTCCAGATTAAACTTGAAATTAAAATTCCACTAATGTCAATTAACACATCATTTAAGCTTGCGCTTCTTCCGAAGATGAATAATTGATGAAATTCGTCGAGAAGAGATTGGGTAATGGAGAGTATAATCGCAATTGAGAAATATTTTTTTGATGAGGGATTAATTGAACTTAAAACAAAAAAGTTAAATAAAAAGAAAATTATAAAGTGATATGCAATTGCATTTGGAAATGTTTCTCCTTTAAATGAGTTTCCTGGAATTGATGAGAACAGAAATATTTCGATGATTAAGAGGGTTAAGATTATTGCAGAAATATTCTTTGAAAATGGGTTTTGCATAATTACTTAGGTTTTTATTTATTCTAAATCTCATGGCTCTGGGGAGTGCTGACCTCCCGGCCTCGGCCTCATGAGAGCCGCGCTCTACCGCTGAGCTACAGAGCCGAAATTAAAAGAAAGATATCATTTAAAAGGTTTAAGGTAAGACTTAAAAGTCTGGATAATCTTATTTATTTATGGTTATAGAGACAATTGCGAATAGTCCTACTGATGTAGTTTCAGAAGTTGTGGCAGAGGTGGGAAGAATCGGTTTGTGGTTACAAACGCTTGGGATTATTGTAATTCTTTGGATTATTTTTCAAACAGTGAATTTTTGGATTAATCGGAAGAGAAAAAAAGCTTTGTCAATAATTCAATCTGATTTGAATCGAATTGAAAAGAAAGTTGATAGAATTTTAAAGAAGAAATAATTATTTTTTAATTGCTGCTGCTTGTTTAGCTGCTTCTATATTCTTCATTCTGATTACTCGAGTGATATAACCTGCTATTTGATTTCTTAGTTTTTTACTTGGCATTGTACTTCCAAGTATTTTTTTGTTATCATCAAATGTATCTGTGAACTCTATACCTCTTTCAATAAGGGTGTTAGTTGTTCTTTTTGTTAGCCTTGATTTTATTTTTCCCATAGTTAATTAGAAATTTTTTTGTTTTTAAAGGTTGTGTTATTCAAATTTTCCTATTTCTTCTAGTTCTTTTGAAGCATTTATCATATTATGAAGTTTTTTTGTTTGTTCACCCTTGCTTAACACAATATACCTTAGTCCTAGATTACTCGCCTTTTCATATGATTTTATTAAATCTTCCTCATTGACTCTTTTTTTATTAAACGCAATTATAAGGAATTCTTGTTCGTGTTTTTTTATTTTGAAGGATAATTTATTTTTTTCAACTTCCAAAATGTCTGATATTTCCATGTTTTTGCTTAAGATAAATTCTTTTATTTTGTTAAAGAATTTTTGATTTGTTTTTTGCGTTGTGGTTTTTTTCTGCTTTGGTTTTTTTGGTTTTTTAACTTGGGGGATTTTTTGGGGTTCTTTGGGTTTTTCAAAAATATCTAATTTTTCTTCAAGGGGTTCTTCGAATATAATTTCTTTTTCGGTTTCTTTTTCAATCATTTCTTTCGGAGTATTTTCTTCCTGAATCCCTTTTTCTGAAGCTAAATAATATTTCCAGTATACTTTTCCCTCTTCTTGAAATGCCTCTGCAAAATCTTTTAATGCTCTTAATGCGACTCTAATTGGGGGGTGTTGTTTTGAATCTTCTAAAATTTTGTTTTGTTTTAATAAGTTAAATGCTTCTTTTTCTTTTCCTTTGAGATATTGTTCTGCGAATTTTTCCAATTGAGGTTCTTGGTTTTCTATGTAATAAAGAGGAGAGGTTCCAACCTTCATGGTACTTATTTTTATCCTTTTTTCAGCAATAAGTTCAGATAAAAATGCAGATGCAAAAAGGGTGTCTGTGTTTGATTCTCTTGCAATTTGAACAGGCAAGCTTGGTCCGTGAGATTCAATAAAATTGATTATTTTTTGTTTTGTTTCAATAGGATTTTCTGTCATATTTTTCTAAAGAATTTGAGTGTTATAAATATTTATATCTTTATCCAACCTACTTCATAATAATTAACATCTTCTTCTTGGTCCACAATCGCGAGGAGCATTTTCTTTTTTGTGCTGTGAGCTACACGATTTTTTGCTGCAAATTCATGCCAGGTTAACTTCCCAGTTTCCGAATCTGTGAATATAATCCATCTCGCATGCTCTTCTCCGGGTTTTTTTCCCCTGTCATAAACTCTAAATTCTGCTCCAAATTTCAGGGCGGTTTTTACAATATACCCCTTGTCTCTTAGATCTTTAAATACAATGTACTTTGTTAAAAACTTTTTCTCTATTTTTGAAAACTTTTTGATAATTTCTTCTTTAGATAGAATCTTAGATTTTTCAACTAATTCCAATTTTGATCTTTCTACTAAGTAGAGGGCTTCACTTAGTGAATAAATTATTTTTTCCCTCGCTTTTTCGCCAAAGCGGGATTTTTCATAAAGCGCAAATGCGTTTGTGTCGTTGCTTTGAATTGATTTTTGAATTAAATGTGCTGAAACCTTTTCCATAAATTTATTAAGAAAAAGGAATATTTAAAGTTAGGGTTTATTACAATAATTCTTTTAAAGGCTCTCTCTCTTTCTAAAATGAGAAGATTAGAAGATGATTATGTTTGTTTCGAAGGGGTCGTTCATACTAAAGCCTTGTTGATGGCGAGGCATTTAAGAGGTTTTTCTAAAGGAAGAAGGGCCCTCTTTAGTCCAAGACAATATAGCTTACTTTTTGTTGATTCTTCAAATTCTTGTTATTTATTAAGTAATTCTTCAATGATTCCCCAAGACGAAAAAGAGAGGCATAGATTAGCTATAGGAATTTTAGAAAATTATTTGAGCACAAACCCGAACGGAAGGTTTCCTAAGGACGCTAAGGTTCTTTAAACTCCAAAAAGTATAAAAACTTCTTTTTCTAAATTTTTCTATGAAAACTATTAACAGGCAATTTGTGGCTTTGTTGTTAGTTTTACTTCTGTTGGTCTTATAGACCAGTTTATTTTAACATGACTGGGAATTTTATCTTGCTATTGAAAGGAGGTTTTTTTATTTGAAATGATAGACTTTTTATGTAAAGACGAAATTATCTCAAGAGGCGAGTCAGATAACCTAACCTTTGTTCCGATTCATCCAGCTGCAACGCATTATTTAATTAGGAATCGTATTTTTAGACAGTATCGAGTTAATCCAACACCTTTAGAAAAAATGAGGGAAATTCCTTTAGGTTCAACAGATTGTTTTGTGGATGCAGAAGGAAATAGACATACAATTAATTATTCAGTTAGGTTTGCATAAATAATTTAAACTAGATATTCAACTAAATAATATGGAAATTGATTTTAAAAAAATAGAAAGTAAGTGGCAGAAGAAATGGGCAGAGGCTAAAATTTTTGAGGCGAAAAGAGATTTGAAAAGAAAGAAGTTTATGATGATTTTTGCTTATCCTGGAATTTCGGGATATCAACATGTTGGGCATATGAGGGGATATTCTTATACGGATATTATGTGTCGTTATAAAAGGATGAAAGGATTTAATGTTATGTATCCTGTGGGGACTCATGCTTCTGGAAATCAAGCAATTGCCTTTGCAAATAAAATTAAAAATAAAGATAAAAACTGGATTGATTATCTTAAAAGAAATGGGTGTTCAGATAAAGTTTTGAAAACATTGGTTACTCCAGAAAAAATTGTAGAATATTTTAATGAAGTTTATCAAAATGATTTTTGGAAAAAATTTGGTTATTCTTGCGATTTTCGAAGATTTACTTGTACAATTTATTCTGATTATAGTAAGTTTATCCAATGGCAGTTTAAAAAATTGAAGGATAAGGATTTACTTGTTCAAAAGCCTTATTTTGCTACTGCCTGTTTAAAGTGTGGTCCTGTTGCTGTTGATGCTTCTGAAACGGATATTTCTAAGGGGGGAAATGCAGAGAAACAAGAGTTTACTATTTTGAAATTTAAATTTAAAGATAAATTTTTAGTTGCAGCTACTTTAAGGCCTGAAACTGTTTTCGGGCAAACTAATTTATGGATTAATCCTAAAATTAAATTAGTTGAAATTAATGTTGGAAATGAAATTTGGGTGGTTAGTAAAGAAGCTTATGAAAAGTTAACCTACCAAAAAGATAATATTAAACTAATTGGAGATTTTAATGAAAATTTAATTGGACAATATGTAATTGCTCCCGGGGTAGAAAGGAAAATCCTTATTTTACCTTCAAGATTTGTTGAAGCAGATGTTGGGACAGGCATTGTTACTTGTGTTCCTTCTGATGCCCCTTATGACTATATTGCATTAAAGGAGCTACAAGGAAATAAAAATGAAATTAAAAAATATAATTTAGATGTTAAAGAAATAAATGCGATTAAAATTATTCCTATAATTTCAACTAAAAAATATGGTGAAAATGCAGGAGTTACTGTTGTTGAGGAAAATAAAATAAAGTCACAAGATGATGAGAAATTAGAAGATTTAACTCAAGAAGTTTATAAAGAAGGATTTCATAATGGTATTTTGTTAAGTAATTGTGGAGATTATTCTGGAATGAAAGTCATTGAAGCAAAGGATAAGATGAAGGATTTTTTAATTAATTCAGGGAAAGCAGATGTTATGTATGATCTTTCGGAGGAAGTGATTTGCCGATGTGGAGAGAAAATTATTATTAAGAGGATTGATGATCAGTGGTTTATTAAGTATTCAGATAAAGATTTGACGGAGAAAAGTAAAGAGCATTCAAAGACGATGTTTATTTCTCCTAAGCAATATAAGGAGAATATTCCCAAAGTTTTAGATTGGTTTCAAGATAGGGCTTGTGCTAGATTAGGAAATTGGCTAGGAACAAGATTACCTTTTGATGAGAAATGGACAATTGAACCTATCTCAGATTCTACTCTTTATCCTATTTATTATATTGTTTCTTTATATTTTAATAAAGGTAAAATTAAACTAGAAGAGATGAATGAAGACTTTTTTGATTATGTTTTTTTGGGAAAGGGAAAAGCTAAGAATAACGTTTGGGAAGAAATAAAAAAAGATGTTGAATATTGGTACCCCCTAGATATTAATCTTGGAGGAAAAGAACATCAGACTGTCCATTTTCCCGTTTTTGTTATGAATCATGTTGGTATTCTACCAAAGAAATTATGGCCTAAAGGGATCTTTGTTAATTATTGGGTTGTCGGTAAAGGATCTAAAATTTCCAAATCAAAAGGAGGAGCACAACCAATTCCCGAAGCAATAAAAAATTATGGCGTTGATGCGATGAGATTATATTATTCCCATATTTCAAGTCCTGAATTTGACATCATTTGGGATGAGACAATTGTTGAAAGTTATAGGAAAAATTTAGAGAAAATTTATTTTTTTATTTTAGGATGTTTAAAGAAAAAAGGTTTAGAAAAAGGTGAAATAGAAGAGAAATTAATTTTAGATTTAAATAAAGAATTAGAAATAATTAGTAATGCGATGGAAACTTTTGATTTAAGAACTGCTGCAAATTCTTCTTTTTTTCTTTTATCAAGAAAACTAAAAAAATATATTAACGAGAACGGAGAAAATATTAAAGTTATTAAAGAATTTTTATATTCTTGGATTAAGGTTATGTCTCCTTTCTGTCCTCATCTAACAGAGGAACTTTGGGAAAAGTTAGGAAATAAGGGTTTTGTTTCAAATGCTGAATGGCCTAAGTTTGATGAGACTAAATTAAAGAAAAATAAATGCGGAATAAACTTGGGAGATAAGATTATTAATTCAGTTCGAGGAATTTTAGAGAAGGTTGGAAAAGATGCAAATAAGATTTATCTTTATGTTATGCCTTTTGAAGTTGAGAAAATTGATGTGAAGACGATTTCAGAGAAGTTAGGAAAATCTGTTGAGATCTTTTCAACTGCAGATAAGAAAAAGTATGATCCTGAAAACAAATCAAAAAAAGCACGACCTGGAATGCCTGGAATTTATTTTGAATAAATATTTAAAGTCGTTTTTCTTAATTGTTAAGTTAAAATGGGAAAGGTGAATTATCCGGTTCAAGATTTTTTTGGGGAATATAGGGAGTGGGTTAGTAATCATGCTAATGTTTTAGGGGTTTCTTATTCTGAAGCTGAAGTGGATTTTCTAAGGCCCCGAAGAATCCCCTTGCCTTGTGGAGTTTTTGGAGAAGTTTCCCCTCAACATCTTTTTATTCTTATGCAAGCACATGATCATTTTAATCATGGAACTTATTTTGGAGATTTACTTCCTTGGCAACAGACAGAAATGAGAAAAGCAGTTCAAGTTTCTGCTTTGCTTTTTCATGAGAATAGAATCCCTAATTTAGATATTTCTCAGATTCAAAAACTTCAACTTCAGTTGGATCGTGTTGGTCCTGTCTAATCTCGTTTCATTACAGTAAATTTGCATTCTTCGTTGGAACATTTCCATTTTTCAAAAACATCTTCTTTGTATGAGAAAGGAAGTAAATAACCTTTTCCACATTTTGGACATTTTGGAAAAATACAACTTGAATTTTCTTCTGACATTTTTTGTTTACCTCATTGTAATCCCCCGCCGTCCCCGCCGTGAGAATTTTTAATTAAATGAAAAATGAATTCGGGGTTTAAAAAATATCTGTTTTTGATTATTCTAAAACCCCTTTAATTCTTCTAACTCCTGAACTTGATGATTCCTCTTTTTGAATTTTGAATTTTCCAATTTCGCAGGTGTTTTTTACATGTGGACCTGTGCAAATTTCTTTACTAAAGTTTCCGACGCTGTAAACTGAAACTATGTCGCCGTATTTTTTGTCAAATATTCCGCATGCGCCCTGTTGTTTTGCTTGTTCAGGAGACATTTCCTCTCTTACAACTTCGCAAGAGTTTTGAATTTGCGTGTTTACTAAGTCTTCTATTTTGGAAATCTCTTCAGGAGTTAATTTTCGTGGAAATGAAAAATCAAATCTTAATCTTTCTGGAGTTATGTTTGAGCCTTTTTGAATTATTGAGTTATCTTTTAAAACTATTTTTAATGCTTGTAGGAGTAGGTGTGTTGCAGTGTGGAGTTTTGTTGTGGCTTCGCTGTTGTCTGCTAAACCTGCTTTGAATTTTCCTGCTGATGCTGTTCGAGAGAGTTCTTGGT
>CAZUQL010000015.1:0-12179 GCA_964622565.1 Candidatus Woesearchaeota archaeon
CTTGTCCCCTGAATTAGATTAAGTATCTCTTTAATGGACATACAATATTTTTCGGCTTCTTTTGCTCTTTCGTTTTCTAAGATGCTTTCGGCAACTTTTTTCATGGCAGGGTAAGCACTTCTTAGTAGGTGGTTTGCATAAATAACAACATTTGCGCCAATTTCACTTAATTCTTTTTCGGTCATGTGACTATATGCGCTAGGAACCAAAACTAAGGGGGTATTGTTGCTGAAATTAGGATATTCTTTACAAAATTCTTTTAGTAAAGTAATATCACTATCTTTGTGATGTATCATAATTGCATCCGCTCCCGCTTCAATGTATGCTTTTGCTCTGATTATTGCATCTTCAACGCCCTTGCCTAAAATTAGACTTTCAATTCTTGCAATAATCATAAAATCAGAATTTAATTGAATGTGTTTGCCTTCTCTTATTTTTTTTGAAAAATTTTCTGGAGCATCTTGTGTTTGAATAACCTCGGTGCCGAATAAAGAATTCTTTTTTAATCCCACTTTGTCTTCAATTATAATCGCTGAAACACCTAGCCTTTCAAGGGTTCTTACCATTTGTTTAAAGTGTTCTATTTCTCCTCCATTATCTCCATCTAGAATAATTGGTTTTGTGGATAGTTCTAATGCTTGGTGGATTGTATTTAACCTTGAAGTAAAATCTACGACGCCGTTGTCTGGCATGCCTTTTGCGGTGGAATCTGTGAGACTACTAATCCATAAAGCATCGAATTCTTTATTCTTCCCTTCTTTTGTAATTGAGGTATTTTCAACTATAGAGGCTGTTAACCCATTATGGGCCTCGAGCACACGAACAATATTTTTAGATTCGATAAGTCTTCTTAGCTTTTTTATTCTATCTTCGGAAGTAATTCCTATTTCTTTAAAATGTTTATTCAATTGAGAGGAAGATATCCCTTGTGTATAAGGAATTTCAATTAATTCTCCGCCCCATTTGGATAGTGTATCAATAACTTTTTGTCTGGTACTTCTTTGAACTCCATCTCTCCAATCGTCACCGTGTAATACTATATCTGGCTTAATCAATTCTAAATTTTCTGTGTAATCTAGAGTATGCTGAGGGATGGCTCTACTAACACCTTTGATACTTTCAATAATTTTTTTTCTTTGTTCATAGTCCATGTAGGGTAGCCTTTTGTAACTGCCAATGGCTTTATCAGTCAAAAGTCCTATGGTTACGTCTCCGAGTTCTGCCCCTTTAGTTATTATATTCAAGTGCCCAGGATGAATGATATCTGCACTCATTCCTATATATACAACTTTTTCCATAACATTATTATTTTAGTTAGTTATATAAACTTTTATATATTCGCCTTAAAATGATAAGCAAAAAGATAAGGGTATATTTGCAAAAACCATGGGGAACATCGGATTCTTCTTATTATAAATACCTTAGGGAGCAGCCCCCCGAAAATATAGCGTATGTTAATGCTGATGATTTTGGATTGATTCAAAATAAGAAAAGGCTTATGTTGAATAACTGGCTTAAGCAGATGGCAAAAATATGGATACGGCGAATTTATCCGTCTTTGGTGAATGCTCACTTCACGAGAACTAATAAAAAATTTGATTTGATTCATTGTGCTCATTGCATTAGTAGGAATAGATTTCCGTGGGTTTGTGATATTGAATTTGCTAATCAATTTTGGGCTAGTGGTTCTTTGATAAATTCCTCCTCTAGAAAAAAAGTTTTAAAATATCTAAAAGCTCCTTATTGTAAAAAAATTTTGGCATGGTCTGAGTGGTCTAAAAACAGTATTTTGAAATCGTTTCCCGAAGTTGAGAGCAAGATTGGGATTTTATATCCTGCGGTTCCCTTAGCGTTAACTAAGAAGTCTTTTTCTAAGAATGCTAATCTGCTTTTTGTTGGTCGTGATTTTTATATGAAGGGTGGTGAGATTACGTTGAGGGTTTTTGATAAGCTGACAAAAAAATATGACAATATTAGTGCAACGATAGTTTCGGATGTCCCCGAGAAGATTGTTGAAAAATATAAATCGAATAAAAAAATTAAATTCTATGGGTTAATGTCTCATGAGAAACTTTTTGAGGAGATTTATCCTAATGCGGATATTTTTGTTTATCCTACTTTTTCCGATACTTTTGGATTTGCAATTTTGGAGGCGCAATCTTTTGGGTTGCCGGTTGTTGCTATGAGAACGAAATCTACTCATACTATTAATGAAACCATTAAAGATGGTAAAACTGGTTTTGTTGTCGATAATTTGGAGGCCGATGCTGTTAATAGAGTTGCTTCTAAAAAGGTTTTTTTAGAGATTAAGAACGATGTTGAAAAGCTGATTAAAAATAAAAGATTGTTGAAAAATATGTCGAGCAATTGTTTAAGAGAAATTAGGGGTGGGAAATTTTCTATTAAGAGAAGAAATGAGGTACTTAAAAGGGTTTATGAGGGGTGTTTTTGATAAAGTTCCAAAAGTAGATTATATTTATATAGATGGAAACCATGCCTATAAATATGTTTTAGAAGATTGTAGGAATTATTGGTCTAAAATTAAGGAGGGTGGAATTTTAGCAGGACACGATATTGCTTGGGAAACAACTTTAAACGCAGTTCAAGATTTTTGTAAAGAGAACAATTTAAACTTTCAAGTTACTGGTCAAGGCTGGTGGATTGTAAAATGAAAAATATAAATATATGTGATTGAATGATTAAAATTGTATTTAAGAGGTATTGCATGAAAAGAACTAAGGGGTGGAAAGATGAAAACTATTGATTCGATGAGTGTAGGGAATATTGTTGGATTATTAATAACTGTGAATATGTTTGATGGGGTGCTCCCCGGTGACATATGTCACTGGATTGCACATAGGGATGGGGTTACAAAAAGAGAAAGAGGAATTCCTCTTGGAATCTTCCAGGATACAATCAAGAAGGAGGGTTTTAAAATAATAAGCTCACATAGGGTAATGAATCCGTTTTCTAAAAGAATTTTTTCAATTGTTAATTACCCTTTTAATAAGAAATTTACAACACAGCTAGATTACTTTTTTAGCAAACTATTATCTTTTAATAAAAGATATCATTCAACAAGGTGGTATCATAAGATACAGCCCCAATCTATATTTTATGTTCTAATGGCATGCAAAGAATAAAAAGTGAGTAGTCATTTTGAAGGTATTAATATTTATAATTATATTTTATAATTCCAATTGTGACAAGTACTCTTTTTAAAATAGACCTTAGGGCATCTGTCCTAAGTTCTTTATTAGAAAGACTTTTGTTGATTTTGATTTTTACTGGATGAATTAGTGGAAATTTTAATTCAGACAACTTAAGATTAAGGAATTTTTTATCTATCAAATTATTTGAGGTATTTGTGGCTTCTTTAACAAATCCCAAATTACTTATAAGATTATTTTTTGGCTTGATGCAAATTTCGTGATTTTTAAAGTTGATAAGATTAAGGGCATCTCCCCAATCCTTAACTTTTCCTATTAAGTTATGTTTAAATCTTCTTCCAAAAATAATTCTATCTATGGGGTTTTTAATTATTTTATTAAGTTTTCCTTCTTTTATTATTTTTTCGGAATCTGATGAAAAAAGCTTTTCTCCTGGCCACTTATCTCTCCAACAAGCCCAACCCCAGCAACCAAAATATTTTGAGAAATAATATGATTCTTTCATTCTATGTGGGACTTCTATTGGCGTAAACCCAGAAATAGTCACAACTTTCGGATTTGTTTCATATTTAATTAATAGTTCCTTGCAATATTTAAAAAAAGATGGGCTGGGATAACAATCGTCCTCTAAAATAATCCCCATTTTGACATTTTTAAAAAACCATTCTATTGCACTAAAAGTTCCCATATTTACTCCAACATTTTTCTTTTTGAATAATGTTTTAACTTCACATTCCCAGTCAATATTGTCTAAAATGAATTTCCTAATAAAATTGACTTTTATACTTTCTTTGTTATTCCGAGCTCCATCTGAAGCAATAAATAACTGTTTTGGTTTTATTTTTTTTATTTCTTGGAAAGTTTGTCCGACTACATCTAATCTGTTAAATACAATATATAGTATGGGTATATCAAATCTTTGCTCCATCTTTATTTCTTATTGATTACCTTGGCCTTGACTTTTAGCTCTACAATAATATTTCCCAAAAATCTTTTCATCACATTTAGAATTGGCATTGGGATCCATTTTAGAAATCTTTGAGGGACTGATATCAATTCAATTATTTTATACAGCTCTTTTTTATTATTATATTCATATTTTCTAATATTGAGAGTTTGAATTATGCAATCTTCATTAAAATAATTAACGTGGGTCGGGTCTGAATGTGCCCAATAAGAATTATAATATGGGACGATAATCTCTACCGTGGCATTTTTTTTACATGTTTTCCATACCTTCTTCATAACATCCTGGGGGTTCTGTAGATGTTCTAAAACATTGTCTATTAATACATAATCAAACTCAGATTCTTTAAGTGGATATTTGTCTTTAATAAAATCAAATGAAAAATCGACTCCCTTCATTTTCTGACAATCAACATTAATCCATCCTTTACGAATATCATTTCCACATCCAAAATTTAGTTTTTTCATTTTAATAGTTTCTTTAACTTTCCTTTTGATTTCTTTAAAGTGTATTTCTTTTTAAATTCTCCTCTTATCTTTTTTGGTTCTTCTTCCTTTTTGAACCGTTTATTTAGTGTGATGAATAACTCTTCCCATTTCCTTTGAATGGAGACATATCCTAAAAAATCTTTAGCAATCATTTCCTGAATGGCTCCATTGTCATATGACAAAACTGGGATACCATACATAAATGCCTCTAAAATAACTACGGGGAAACATTCTTCCGGATATTTTGTTGGAAGAATCAAGTAGTTTGTTTCTTCTAATATCTCGAATTTTTCTTTTCCATATTTCGGCCCGAGGTATTTACACTTTTTTTTTAATTTTAATTCTTGAAGCCTTTTAAAGAAAACTTTCTCAAACTTATTGTCATGAAATCTTCCAACGAATAAACATTCAAAATCAACTTTCTTCTGGTTTAATTCGCTGCAAATATTTAGAACGTCCAATGGTCCCTTTGATTCAATCATATTAGAAAGAAACAAAAGATTTTTTGTTTTGCTTCTCGTCCTCTTTTGAATTATTTTTTTAAATTTTTTTTCATCTATTTCTTCTTTTATTCCATTGGGAAGAATTTCTATTTGATCTTTGGATATTACATCTTCTATATCTGAATAAAGAAGGTTTGAGAGTATTATTACCTTTGTTTTTCTGAAGATAAATTTATAGAAAGCCTTAAGAATATTGTTCTTGCCTATAAAACTTTTTACCCCCTTTGCATGGAATTGAAAAACTATCTTCTTCCTAAAAAACTTACAAATTAAGACATATATACTGTCCCTTAGAAAAGCTACTCCCCTTGGGGCTATTTCAAAGTATATTACATCTGGACTAAAAAAAAGTAATTCTTTTTTTAATTTTATATAAGATACCAAAGTGTAAAAAAACTTTTTGATACTTACTTCTCCCACTTGACCTAAGGATTTTGAATAGTTTATTTTTATCTTTTTTGTGATGAAATTTCTGTCTTTATCTAATGCATTAAAATAGTTCTCGTTTATTACAGATGCTCCATGTATAGGCGATGGGAACCTTCCCAAAAATAAAACTTTTTTCTTTTCCATGTTGATTTTATCTTTTGAGAGTATTTAATTATATTGGAGATACATGTGAATAAGTCATTACTTATTTCTGTAACTGTCTGCGGCCAACTCAAACTCTTCCAATGTATACTGTGTCATTGGGTGATAAAGAGAACACCCAATTGCTACACTTTCTGGAGATCTGTTTCGTTTGGTTAATTTTAGGTCTCTTATGTTTTCTAATCCCCTAACTATATTTGTGGGGATTGTTATTACTTGGGGCTTGCATTGGACTAGTCTAAGAATGTCCCCTGGGGATCTAATGCTTCCGACAATTAGCTTAGAGTTTGTTCCATCTAATTTTTTAGCGACATAAGCAATTTCATCTAATGTCTTTTCCCAAGCTTGTTCAAAATATTTTTCCTTGTTTTCTTTAAGTAATTTTTTCCATTCTGGATTTTTTGTTATTTCATCTAAAGGGTGTCCTGCTAATTCTAGGATATTAGAGTCTAACATTCTGTTTGCGAATAGGCTCACGTAGGTTGCTCCGGCCTTAGCGGCCTCTAGTGCTTGATAAGGAGACATGCAGGCGGTAACATTTGTTTTGATTCCTCTTTTTGATAAAATTTTTGTCGCGAGAATTCCTCCTTCACAGATTGGTATTTTTACTATGACATTTTCTTTCCAACTAACAAGATTTTCTGCTTGTTGTAATAGGACATCTCTTACTTTTTCTGGATTGGTGTAAATCTCATTAGGGGCTATTCCCCTTAAGTCAGTTTCAAGACTGACTGGAACGTTTGGATATTTATTGAGGATGTTTTTGCATGCGCCTTCAAACCCTATAGATAGGTTTCCTGTAGATTCAATTATCTTTGGGTTTGTGGTTATGCCGTCATCTACTCCTCTTGAAAAGTCGTATTCTATTTCGTCTAGCGCTGCGGTGTCTGCAAAGAAAATCATTGGAGATTGTTTCTTAAATTCTTCTTGTATTAATTGAGTTAAACGATTAACAATTAAATGTTGAAGAACTAAATGGATTCCTTCTACATGCGGTGTTGAATTAATGGGAACAATTACGCATGAGTCTGCCATCTCTTTCATTTTCCCTCCATCAAAACCTGCTAGTCCAATTATTTTCGCTTTTCTTTTTTTGGCTAATTCCATCGCTTTGACTATATTCCCACTCCATCCATAACCTCCATGAACTGAAACCAAAAGAATTACATCTCCTTCTTCTAGGAATGTGTTTAGAAGTCCTGAATAAGCATTGTCCCAACCCGAATCATTTGTCCATGCGGTTAAACTTGGTGCGTTATCATTTAGGCAGATAGATTGGAAACCTCTTCGTGAATCTACTATTTCTTTGTCTGAACTGGTATTGGCGACTGTTTTTCTTAAATCTCCTGTAAAATGAGATGCTGTAGATGCGGAGCCTCCATTCCCGATAGTAATCACTTTCTTATTATTTTTCCACGCTTCTAGGAGTATTTCTATAAATTTTAAAATTTCTTCCTGGTCTATATTCCCCACTATTTCTTGTGTTTCCTTAAGATATTTTTCTACAAATTCTTTATTCAATTTCATTATATATTTCCTTACAGCCTTCATGGTCGAATTTAAAATTTAATTCTTTTAACCCTTGTTCTTTCATACATCTTCTTAATTGATATTTATTGTTTTCGCAATAGAATAGCAAGAATCCGCCGCCGCCTGCTCCGACTAGTTTTCCTCCTATCGCTCCTTCTTTTAGCCCAAGTTTGTATAATTCATCTATTTTCTTATTGGACATTCCTTTTGAGAAATTTCTTTTTGTTTCCCAATGAACATTCATCCATTTACCAAACTTTTGAAGATCTCCGAGTTCTAAAGATTCTTTTATCTCGGCTCCTAAATCTTTTATTACTTTCATTTGGTTCATTTTTTCATGGTCGGATTCCAAACTCTTTTTTTGTTCTTCGATAACATCTTTGGCGGAATGTTTTATTTCTGTATTAAATAACAACAAGTTGTTTTCAAGATTTTTTAGGACCTCTAGGGATATATCTAGTGGGCTCACCATTACTTTTCCGTTTTTATTTATCTCTAAGTTGATTAGTCCTCCAAATGCCGCTAGATATTGATCTTGTTTCCCTATGGGTTCGTTTAATATTTTCATTTCTATTTCTGCGGCTTCTTCCGCTAGTTGAAAATTTGAAACAAGTTCCCCTTTGTAGAGGTGTAATGCTTTCAACAATGCAACTAAAAAAGAGCTTGAAGATCCCAGTCCTGTCATGGAAGGAACATCTGCTACAGTAATTATTTCGAGTCGGTCTTCAATATTGAGGTACTTTAATGTGGCCTTTATTCTAGTATGAACTATTTCATCTACCACCTTTGCGGTTTCTGTTTTAGAATATCTAATTAAATAGTTATCGTAGAATTGTCGTCCATGAATAATTATGTAAATATATTTATTGATGGCTACAGAAGTTAAATTTCCCCCGTATTTTTCTGAAAAGAATGGTAAATCTGTTCCTCCTCCTCCTAGAGATAATCTTAATGGTGCTTTTGTGATAATCATTCTTATTAAAGAACTATTTTATTTATAAAGTTTTCTCCGAAAGCTTTATAAATAAAAGTGGTAAAAAAAAATTTATAATCTATTAAAATAGAGATGTTAATGGTTAAACGGGTTGCAATTTTTGGAGCGAATGGTATTGGGAAATTTCATGCGAGAGAATTCTTGAAGAAGAATCAAAAGAATAATTATTTTTCTAGCTCGATTATTTTGTTTGCAACCTCGACTAAGTTTGGTAATGTGAAGTCTGGAAAAATCTGTTTTTGGTGTTGTATTTGAAGAATATCTTCTCTTATAATTCCTATTAAAAAAGTTTTTTTTACTCCGGCATTTATCCCTGTTTGGATATCACTTAGACTGTCGCCTACAAAATAGGAATTTTGAACGTCGAGATTATGATCTTTGGACGCCCTTTCTACGAGGCCTGTCTTTGGTTTTCTGCAGTCACAATCTCCAGTAAATTTGATATGATGTGGGCAACAGTATATCTCATCTATATTAATATCTTTTTTTAGTTTATTATTTATTTTATTGAGTTCTTTTGAATCTAAGTAGCCGAATGCTACTCCTGGCTGATTTGATATTACAATTATTTTGAACCCTGCATTTTTCATTTTAGAGATTCCTTCTTTTACTTTCGGGAGAATTTTTAATTGACCCAAATTTGCTGGAGCCATTATTTTCCCATCTGTCTCATAAAGATGCTTATTTATCACTCCATCTCGATCTAAAAAAATAGCTTTACTCATCTTTCATAAAATTTAATTTAATTTTCCCTGATTCAATCTCGTTTTTTGCTATATTATATTTTTCTATTTTCCCAACTTCTCTAAAATAATAATCATCCATTAAGAATCCATAGACTTTCTCTTTTTTATTAATAATGTTTGGAAAGATGTCATTGGCGAAGTCCGAAACTCCTTCGGGAATGTAGTCTAAAATTTTTGGATCTAGAAAATAGATTCCAGAATTAATTAGTTTAGTTTTTGGGGATTTAGATATAACTAAATCGTCAGATGGTTTTTCTATGAATTCTGTTATTCTGAGATCGTCTTCGGCGAGAATTAGGCTTTGAGTTTTATATTTTTTGGGCTTTTTTCTGAGAGCGAGGGTTGCTATACCGCCTTTGGCCTTGTGATATTTGAGCATTTTCGTTAAATTAATGTCGGTTAAATTATCTCCATAAATTACTACAAAAGATCCTCCTTTTAGAAATTGCTTGAAATTGTTTAAGGCGCCAGAGGTTCCTATAAGCTTGAGCTCATAAGAATAAGTAATTTTTACCCCAAAACGCTTTCCATTTCCGAAATATTTTTTTATTTTTTTTGGCAAATGAGAAGTGTTTATGAAGATGTTTTTTATCCCATGGAATTTGCATAACCTTATATTGTATTCTAGTAATGGTATGTTGTTTATTGGTACAACCGGTTTTGGGATATTCTTAGTTAAAGGAAGTAGCCTTGTTCCTTTGCCTGCGCATAAAATTACTGCTTTTGCCATTTTAATTTCACCTTACTTAAATATTTCAATCCTATTAAACTTCTCCAGACTTTTTTACTCGAATATTTGAAATCTGTTATTAATCTATATAACCATTCAATACCCAATTTTTGGATAATTAATGGGGCTTCTATTTTTTTATCTAGAAGAAAATCAAGTGCAGCCCCTACATTCATGAAATATTGTGCATTTGTTTTTTGGAATAATTCTGTTGATAGGATATTTTGCTTTGGAGATCCAAGTCCATTCCAAACATAATTTGCTTTCGATTTACTTATTAATGTGATTATTTTTTTTATTTCTTTGCTTGGAAATTTTGTGTCTTTGATATATGGGGGGTTATATGTTCTTATTTTTTTCAAGTGAGGTAATTTTAGTTTTAGTTTTGCTATGTCTTTTTCCTCTATGCCAATGAAAAAATGTGTTTTGTTTTCTGATAGTTTTTTGTTTGATAAAAATTCTCTTGTGAAAGTTGGGCCTCTTAGCCTTGGGACTCTTTTAAGATTTATTATTGAAAGGTGGACTGAGATTACGAATCCGTCTATGAAATTTAGGTTTTCTTTATCGAGTAAAAATTTTTTAAAGGACTCATTTTTGGAAGATTGATAGAGGTCGTGTAAGTTTAGGAAATTTATTTTCTTTCTTTGTTTGTTTGATTTGAGGAAATTAAATATTTCTTCCTTTGTTTTTGATTGAAAGATAATTTTATTCATTTTTTGAATATTATTAATCCTCCGAGATATCCGTATCTGCTAATTATTGTTGCTGTACATGCGCCTAAAACTGCGCCGTTCATGCCTGCCCATAATAGTCCAAGATTTATGAAAAAGTAGTTTAGAATTATGTTTAAGCCTGTTGCTACTATTAATAGGATTGATAGTTTTTTTGTTTGTTTTTGATATGTGTAGTGGGCTTGGTATAGTACGATTAGTGGGAAACTGATTATAAGGAGAGAGAGATATTGTAGGTAGATTGTTGATTGTATGTAGGCATTGCCATAGACAATGTTGATTAGTGTTTTTGCTATGAGAATTGTGAATATTAGTGCCATGAATGATATCACAAGTGTAATGTTTTTTATTTTTCTGAATCCCTTTTTTAATTGCTCTCCCCTCATTCGTGAGAAAATTGGGAAAAGGGCTGTTGAAGAGAATCCGAGAATCGCCGTCGCAGAGGAAATAAGGTTGAATGCTGCTTGATAGAAACCTATGAATTCCGAACTGATATAATGCCCCAACATTACTATATCGACGTAGCCAAAAAATACTCCCGAGAGAACGATTGCTGTTAGTGGGATAATAAATTTCCATAGTTCTTGTTTTTCTTTTTTTGTTAGTTCTTGTTTTTTGATGTTGTTGAAAGGGTTGTTAAAAAGGAAGTAGCCTAAGTAATAAACTCCGACTAGAAGAAAAACTATAGAGAGTCCGATAAATATCCAAAGAAGTATTATATCGTTGTTTGATGATCTAGAAATTAGGAGGAGGATTAGTATTAGTAGAATTGTTAGTCTGGAAATTTGGGCTATTAATTCTCCTACAAACCCTACTTTAAAATTGTTTCCTGAGGTGAATACTGTGCTCAGAAATCTAGATAGTGTAGATAGAGGAAGATATATTGCACCAGCCAGAAGGGCATAGAAGATTGGTTTTTGGTAGTAGTTGTTTGCGAGCCATTTTGCCAGGAGTAGAATAATTAGTGATGTACATATGACGAGTATAATTTTTATTTTGCTCAAATAATTGAAATATGCTTTTGCTTTTGCTTTGTTTTTGTCTATAGTTTTAGAAAGGAATGTTAGTATGGTTGTTGATACCCCTAGGTCTGAGAATATTCCGAGTAATAATATGGTTGACATGGCTAACCCATATAACCCAAAAAGTTCTGGCATTAGGAGTCTGGCTAATATAATCGTAAACAAGAGTGAACCTATTTTTGCCGTAAGTAATGTTGCGAGTTGGTAGCTAGAATTTTTTATTGCTTGACCAGAGTTTCCCTTAAGGTCTTTTCTTTTTATTTTGCCAAGGATTTTTTTTACTTCTCTTGCCTCTTCTTTTATTGGGTTCTTCATGGTTTATTCTTCGAGTTGTTTTGCGATGTCGGCGAAGGCTGGTCGTGATATTAAAACTCCTGTTGTAATTCCGATTAATGTTGTTACTGCGAAGCCTTTTAGAAGTCCTGCCGACGCTGCTCCGATGCCCATGAATCCGAGGAATCCGGTTAATGGGATCATCGCGACGAATGTTGTTGTGAATGCTGTGACGATTATAAAGAGGGCTTTTTTGATTCGTTGTTTTAGTGATGCGAATTTATCTCGTGCTTCGTCGAGGATGATTAGTTGGCTATCGATGCCTGTCCCGATTGCGGCGATGATTCCTGCGATTGATGGGAGGTCGAGATTCCAGCTTATTAATGCTGCTACCCCGAGGATTATTAAAACTTCAGACAGCGATACTGTGATTA
>CAZUQL010000016.1:0-11788 GCA_964622565.1 Candidatus Woesearchaeota archaeon
CTTTCCTGTGAATTCTTTGTTAATTCTTGCACCAATAATAACTTGTGCCTCTGAAGAAAGATTTTCTGTTACAGCTTTACCAATCGCGTCGAACTCTTCTAGTTTTAAATCTGGTCCGCAAGTCACATGTATCAAAGCGCCACTTGCACCTGAATAATCCACGTCAAGTAGAGGATGTGTCAGTGCTTGTTTAACTGCTTCAGTTACTCTGTCTTGTGCATCAGATTCTCCTATTCCTATCACAGCCATTTTTCCGCTTTTCATAATCGCCGAAACATCTGCATAGTCAAGGTTAATCAAACTTGGAAGGGTGATTGTTTCTACAATACCTTTTATCATAGTAGAGACTAATTCGTTAGCAACTGCAAATGCTTGTTCTAGTGGAAGTTGTCCTGCAATATCTACTAATCTGTTATTATCAAGAACTATACAAGTATCTGTTTGTTCTCGTAATTCTTGTAATCCAAATTCAGCTTTATCGATTCTTGCCTTTTCTGATTCAAAGGGCATTGTAACTACTCCAATAACAACTGCTCCAGTTTCTTTAGCTAATTGTGCTACAACTGCTGCAGCGCCTGTTCCAGTTCCACCACCCATACCAGCTAAAACAAAAACCATATCCGCTCCTGAACATGCTTTTTTAACTTCAGATATAGATTCTTTTGCTGCCTCTTTTCCACGGTTTGGATTTCCTCCGCAACCAAGACCTCTTGTTAATTCTTTTCCGATAAGGATTTTTTCATCTGATTTTGTTACACTTAAATGTAAAGCATCAGTGTTTAGAGCGTAAATTGTTGCTCCGTTAATTCCTTTATTAAAAAGCCAAGTGATTGCATTGCAACCCATCCCACCAACTCCGAAAACTTTTATGTTTGCTTTTCCAGCTTTTAAGTCGTCGAAATTAATACTATGTGATTCAGCATTTTGAATTGCTTCTTTTGCAAAGTCTAATACCATTTTATACCTCCTTTCATTGAGTAATTCCTTTCTAAGAAAGGACCCTATAGAAACTAAACAGAAAATCTCTTTATATAGATTTATGTGATTTAGGAGAATGATTTTTCTAGATTATTTATTAATTTCCAAGAATGTTTTAGTTTTTGATTTGATTGATTTACTACAACCTTTAGAAATTTATCATTAATTAGGATTTTGTTTTTTGAAATTATTGGAAATTCTAATTTTCCTGTTCCATTTAATTCAATGATTATTCTTTTTGATTTATTGTAGGATAAAATTCCGGATTTTTTCCAACCAGTGTTTCTTGCGATTTCTAAAAGTTTGTTTGCACATTCAAAATCTTTGCAGGCGAGGTGGATTATACAAGGGTCAAGTTTGAATTTTATGTTTTTGTTCTTAGGGATGTTTTCTAGAGTATGTTTTATTTCTTTAAATGTTACAAGTTTGTGAGAAGAATATAAAAATAGATTTTTTGATTTTTTTTCTTGGTCAATCATAAGAAGAATTCTGCCTGAGCACGAAGAGGTAGTGTAGTAATCTTTAGATTGGTTTATTTTTTTACAGAGTTTTAAAATTGGTTTATCCCATTTACCAATTGAAGATTTGTCTTTTTTTAAGAGGACTGAGAGTTTTCTTCTTGTGAATTGAGGGTTCATTTTACAAAATTTTTTAATTCTTTTAAGGAAATATAATTTAAATTTAAACTTCTTTCCACTTCAATTGGAAGTTTGCCTGAAACTAATTCATTAATAATGTAAACTGGTTTTGGGTTGAACCATTTGGAGTAAGCTATTTCTGCTAAAACTCCAACTGCATATCCACAACAAATTAGTGCATCTGTTTCTTCGTTGAATTTTTCTGGTTGGTTTCTCCATGTTCCGCAATTTATTGTTTCTCCTAATCCTTCATTAAGCCATCCTTCATATCCAAACTCTTTATCCTCAAGAGGAATAATCTCCCAAACTTTTTTACCTCCTTTTTCTAAATATCTTTTTGTAACGAACTCAGAAACTGCACCCTTGTCTGGAGTTACTACTATTTCATGTTCTTTTATTAATTTTGCAATTTGAGTTAAAATTTCTTCGCAATTCTCATTAACTTTTTTTAAAAATTCAATTTTGCTTGCTCCGATTATTCCGAGTCTCATAATTGTTTAAGGAGGAACCGATTTAATAAATTTTCTAAAAAGTATCTCTAGACTCTACACTTCTCTCCTCTCTAACCAGCTGAAGTGATAAAAAGTTTTGTTTGTCCAAGGAGATAAAGAATCTTCAAAAAAATCTGGGCTATCGATGAATTTAGGAGAAGCGATTCTATGATCTCTGACGCCCATAAGTTCCTCTATCAAATTATGAGCAATTTGGAGTAATCTTGCATATTGATCTGGAGATTGACTTTTCATTGCTTGTTTAATCCAAATCTCTGTGTGGGCGGGAATTTTGACTAAGACTAAATCAGAACTGTATGATTGTTTATTTGGCGGACGGATACTAGATGCCCTTGAATAATCTTCGCCTCTACTTAGTCTGTAGGGTTCAATTTTTGTTCCGAGGGGGTAACTTAATCTCAAGGCTAATGTTCTTGTTAGAGGAATTAAGGGCAATCCTTCATCTGGTGTCCTGGGGTTTCTAGGCTAAATTATTCTAAATTCAGATGTTCCTTGTAAAAGTCCTTCATCATATGAACTAGGGATAATATCCTTTGCAGGAACTATTTCAACTTCCATAGATTTGCGTATTAACGTAGATTTAAAAATATTTATATTCAAAAGTTAATCTTTTTCTAAGATTTTCACATTGATTTTTTTTTCATTACAAAGTTCTTGAAATTCTTTTGCATCTGTTTCTGTTCCGACAATTGAGCCGTAGTGCATTGGAATTGCTAAGTCAGGTTGGATTATTTTTGCTGCATCAGCAGCTTCTTCTGCAGTCATAGTGAATCTTCCTCCTACGGGGAGTAATGCGATGAATTTTCGAGTAGGTTGCTTATACCCTGTAAGTTTTTGCATTTCTGGAATTGAATCTGTATCGCCGGCGTGATAGATCAGTAAATCTTGAAATTTAATTAAATATCCTATCCACCCTTCGGATTTTGCATGGAAAGGTTTGTGAATGTTGTAGGCAGGAATTGTGCTTATTTTTATTTCTCCTAAATTTATCTCTTGATTTGGTTCGATAATCTTTATATTTAGGGGTTCTTCAAATCTTAGGATTTTACTTTGGCAGTCTGCAGTTATTAGGATGGTTGTTCCGGGTTTGATAATTTTGTACATGTCTGCTATACTACAATGATCATAGTGGCTGTGGGTGATGAGGATTATGTCTGCTTTTTCAGAAGTTTCAGGAATGTTGTAGGGGTCTATATATATTATTTTTGAATTTTTTATTTTAAATCCTGAATGCCCAAGCCAGTTTAGAGTTCTATTGTTAAATTCCATATTTTAAAAAAACGCTTTATGTTTTTAAGGTTTTAGGAGGTTTTCTTTGAATTTTCTAAGGTCTTCCTTCAAAATGTATCCTGCTGAAGCTTTGGCATGTCCGCCGCCCCCAGCATTTTCAAGTCCTTCAATTGATTTTTTTATTAAACTGTTTAAGTCAACCCTCCCAGATTGACATCTTGTAGAAAACTTGTATGTCCCTTCTTTCTCCTTAAAAATAAAATAAATGCAGTCTGGGTTTTCTTGAGAAATTTCTGTTGCTAAAAAAGATTCTACTTTAAGTCTAGACAGAGTTTCAAAAAAATAAATTCTTTCTTTTTCATGGAATTCTGCTTTTTCTTCAAACTCTTTTTTCAATCTTTCTATTTCTTCTTTAACTGTTTGAGAGTATTTTAGTACTCTTTTAAAATCTAAATTTTTTATTAACTGATAAGCTTTTTCTAAGTTTTCTTCAAAATAAATAATTGTTTGGGAGATTGCATCTCCTAACTTTCCTATTTCTGAATTTCGAATATTTTCTTCTGTTATTTCAGGAAAATCTTTTTGAATAAATGAGAGTTTTTCATTTTGGCCTTTATATGAAAATTCAGAATAGAGTGCTATTTGAACTAATTTTTTCCATTTTTCTGAACTGAGTAATTTGAGTTTAGTTCCTAAACTATAAATCGTCCATGAAGCACAATCACTTGAATTTGTTTTTATTACTCCTTGTTGATTTCTAATTTCGTTTTGAATTGGGTGATGGTCAATTAGTAATAAGTCAAATTCTTTTTGTAATTCTTCAAGTTCTCCATAACTTTCTAACGGAATGTCCGCTACAATCAATTTGTCTAGGTTTAGCCCTTTTAGTTCAGATAATAATCCTGTTTCATTTGGAGAAATACTTTTTAGAATTATTTGAATACTTTTTATGCCCTTTGATTTTAAAATTTCCTCTAAGAAGATTCCTGATGCGTGACCGTCTAGGTCGCTCTTGTGAACAATTATTCCGACTTTATCTTCTTTTGAAATTGAACTTATAAAATCTTCAAATGTTTTTTCTGAGCCAATTAAAAATTCTAATTTCATTCTAATTTTTCAAAGCTTCTTGCGATTTGTAACATTTTTTGTTCTTGAAATTTGTCGCAGATTATTTGCATTCCAACAGGTATTTTTGATATTTTTCCGATTGGAATCGAAACTGCGCAATTCCCTGCTAAACTTGATGGAACTGTGAAGATATCATAAGCATACATTTTTTCAACTGAAATGTTTTCTCCAATTTTGTGGGGGAGTTCTGGAACCGTTGGACAGATTATGCAATCCACCCCTTTGAAAACATTTTCAAATTCCTTTTCAATTAATTTTTTTGCTTTTAATGCATTGTAGTAATATCTTCCTGAGTGTTCGGATTTTGATATTTCCCGTCCTCCTAAAATCCTCCTTAAAAATTCTGGTCCGCAGGTTTCTTCTATTCTTTGACCAAATCTTCTACCGTCAAGTTTTCGTGTTCCTGAAAATGCTTCAACATAAACGATGGGATAGTATGTTTCAATTGCTAAATCTAAGTTTGGAATTTTGACTTGTTTTGTTTTCCAGTTGTACTTTTCCGATGCTATCTTTATTTTTTGATAGATTAGTTTCTTTATTTCTGGATTTACTTTTAAGTTTTCAATATCTAAAATTCCTACTTTGATGTCTTTTGGAATGTTTTCAATTTCTTTTAGATTTATTTTTTTGGAATTTTGAGTTACTGCATCTTTAGAATCTTTACCTGAAATTATTTCTAAAACTAGTGCTGCATCTGAAACTGATTTTGATAGGGGGCCGATTGTGTCCGTTGACATTGCTAAATCAATTAATCCATATCGTGAGACTAAAGAGTAAGTTGGTTTTATGCCTATGACTCCGCAGTGTGATGCTGGATTTCTAATACTTCCTCCTGTATCTGAACCTAGAGTTAAATCGCAGAAATTTGCTGCAATTGCTGCTGCGGGTCCTGAACTTGAACCTCCTGGAATTAATTCTAAGTTATTGGGATTTTTGCAGGGGCCAAATGCAGAAGTTTCACCTGAGCTTCCAGATGCGAATTCATCCATATTCAATGTTCCGATTATTAATCCATCTTCTTGTAGAATTTTTTCAATTACGGTTGCATTATAAGGGGCTTTGTAATTTTCAAGAGTTTTTGAAGCACACGAAGCATGTAAATTTTTAACATTTATATTTGCTTTAATTCCAATAATTTTCCCTGCAAGTTTTCCTGCATTTCCTTTTTTTATTTTTTCATCTATTTGTTTTGCTTTTTCGAAGAGTTCTTTTTCTGGAAATAGTTCTAAGAAAGCATTTATCTTTTTGTTGTTTTTCTTTATCTCTGCGAGGTATTTTTTTGGATTTTGTTGGGTTTTCATTTTAAAATTTCTTTTAGGAGCTTATTTACAAAGTTAAAATCCTGATCTTTCGTTAAAATTATATCAAAATGTTTTTTGTATTCTTCTAAATTTTCTTTTACTTCTTCATTAAGGAATCCTATTTTTGTTAAGTTGTCATAATTAAATCCTTCTATCATTCCAACATCACCTATTGAATCCCCTAAAAGAATTACATTTTTTCTTAGTTTTATTTTTTCCAAAACTTCGGCAGGTAGAGATGTTTCATCTTTGTTAAAAGTATGGATAATCGGTCCTTTTACTTTTGTGGTTTTTCCTGCTTCGTCAAATTCATATTGATTTCCAATGATTTCTATATTTTCAAAATTAAGGTTGTCTTTTTCTAGATAACCTTTAATCATATCTCCTGGGCCTGCAGATAAAATAATTAATGGAATTGATTTTTTGTTTAGTCTTTCTAAAAATTGTTTTGTTCCTTTTCTAAAGTGGATTGGTTTTTCTTCTATAACCTGTTGAATAATTTTTTTTGTTAGCCCTGAATTTGAAATGAGGTCAAAATGTTTTTTCCACCATTCTTCCATTTTGAGTTTTTTTTCTTGTAGGGGGATTTTTAAATTTATTTCGATTGGATGATAAAGATCAAATAGTTCATGTGCTTTTTTTGAGTAGTCTTCTCCCAAATATTTTGGATCTGACCTTAGTCGTGAAATAACTGTTTGGGTTTTTTCTCCTGTGGGGGTCTTTCCGTAGGTAAGAGTTCTGTCAAAATCAGATAGAATGTGAAGTTCATCTGCTCCTTTTTCTTTAATCTTTTGTTTGGTTTTTTGAAATTCTTGTGGATTTACAACTATTATCTTTTCCATTATTCCCACCCCCCTTTTTCAGCTACAATAAAATCCCCCTTTGTTTTCGGAGCATTTCCAAACATAATTTTTTTATCTATTTCTGGTGTTTTTTCAGAGTTTTCTTGTCTTTCAAATTCTTTTCTTTTTATTTTTGGTTCTGGAATGTTTTGTCTGATTTTAGAGAGTTTTTTAGAAAATGAGTCCATGATTTGTTTTGCTGATTTTTGAATTTCTGCTTTTTCTTTTTCAGAGACTTTGTGAAACAAAAAGTTAGACATAGTTTTTAGAAGGTTGGAGAGTTTTTAAGATTAATGTGCTTTAATGGGGCAAGTTTGAAACGATATTTTTTGACTTTATAAAGTTTTGGTTGGGTTTTTTAAGAAAAGTAAGCTTTAAAAACAGTAATCAAATTTTTGAGATATGATAAAACCTGTAATTGGAAGAACTACAATTGTGGAGATTGGAGGAAAGCAAATTACTGCAAAAATTGATACTGGGGCGTGGAGTGGAGCAATAGATAGAGACCTTGCAAAAGAACTGAATTTGACAAAAGATATTATTAACCGGAAGAAGATCTTTGTGGGAGATAAGGAGTTTTTTAGGCCCGTGGTTAGAACAATGGTGAAAATTGGAAATAAAAAAATACTTGGAAGGTTTAGTCTTTCAAAACGAGCAGAAAGGAAGTTTCCTCTTTTAATTGGAAGGAACATTTTAAACAAAGGATTTTTAATTGATACTCGAAGATGCGTTTAGGAATAATTAGTTTGGGAGGTAGAACAAGTCTAGCTATTGCAGAAGCATGTAAAAAACATTTTGACGAAGTGGATATGTTGGATATACGGGATTTTGAAGTTTATGTTAATGGGGGGATTCATGTTACACATCTTAAAAAAGATTTAGAAAAATATGATTGTATTTATATCAGAGGTAGTTTTAAGTATGCTTTGATTCAAAAATCAATTACGCGGGCCTTGGCCTCAGAAGTTTATATGCCCCTAAAACAGAGATCGTTTGTTTTGGGACATGATAAGTTTCTCACAATTTTAGAGCTTCAGAGAAATGGGGTGAATATTCCAAGAACCTATCTTGCGTCAACTCCGCGTGTTGCTAAAAAGATTTTAGAAGGGGATGTAGAATATCCAATTATTATGAAAGTTAAGGAAGGAACTCATGGAAAGGGGGTTTTGATGGCTGAGACCCTTGAGTCTGCGAAAACTATTTTGGATATGTTGGAAGATTTAGATCGGGCTTTTTTAATTCAAGAATTTGTTAGAACTAAAGGAACTTCAGACATTCGTGTTGTTGTTTGTGGAAAGGAGATTTTGGGGGCGTATAAACGAATTGCTTCTCAAGGGGAAATTAGGACAAATACTCATCGGGGAGGGATTCGAGAAAAGCATGAACTTACAGAAGAAGAAAAAGAACTTGCAATTAAATCGGCTGAGGCAATTGGAGCAGAGATTTGCGGAGTGGATATTTTAAATGCTGAAAAACCCTCTGTAATTGAAGTAAATTTAAGTCCTGCTTTAGCTCCAATTCAGGATCTTTGTGAGGGGGATGTTTTAGATAGTATTGGAAAATATTTAGCTGAAAAAACAAAGAAGTTTCATAAGAGAAAAAGGCATAAGTTGAATAAAAAATTGAAAAAGATTTTATAATAAAAAAAGAAAAAAGAGAAAAAGCTAATGTTTTAAGAACAATTATTGCTCTTCTTCTTTTTGTTCTTCTTCTCCTTCCATATAAATCCCTCCTAAATTTTATTTTAGTTGGTTTCCGGAATGTAAAAAACCGAAGGTTCCTTACCAACTAGGCAATTTTTATCCTCTTTTAAAGATGACTTAGGACTGAAAAATGCTAACAAATTAGGGGAAAGATTTAAAAGAGGGATTTTTGGAAATTATGATTTCTTTTTTTCTTTTTTAAGCTCAATATGAACTTCATCTAATTGTTTTTTGTCAATTTCTGAGGGTGCATCCATTGTGACATCTTTTGCATCTCGGTTTTTTGGAAATGGAATTACATCTCTAATGCTCTGTTCTCCAAGAAGAACCATAATTAGTCTGTCTGTTCCAGGGGCAATTCCTCCGTGGGGTGGAACTCCATAACTAAATGCAGTTAACATGTGCTCGAAATATTTTTTTTGTTCTTCTGAAAATCCAATTAAATCAAAGACTTTCTTCTGAATTTCTGCATCATGAATTCTAACGCTTCCTCCTCCAACTTCATAACCATTTAAAACTAAATCATGCTGATAAGATTTGACTTTGTGGGCGTCTTTTTTATTTAAGAATTTTAAGTCTGATTCTTTAGGAAGAGTGAACATGTGGTGCATTGGAGCATAATGTCCTTCTGTTTTTTCTTCTTCAAATAAGGGAAAGTCTACAACCCAACAAAACGCAAGTTCGTTTGGGTCGTCTTTGTTTTTTCGTAAGTCAGGTTTGTCTGTTCCATATTTTTTCATAACTTCTTCATAACTTAATCTAGGGAATTTTTCAAAAGTTAATTTTTTTTCAGGAAGAATTGTCTTTACTAACTTTAGCATCATCTCTTCTACTAAATCTAAAATATCGTCTTGGTCTACAAAAGACATTTCCATATCAAATTGATAGAATTCTCCAGGACATCTGTCTTTTCGCGCATCTTCATCTCTAAAACATGGAGAAACTTGGAAATATTTGTCTACTCCTGCAACCATCAGAAGTTGCTTATACTGTTGGGGACTTTGAGGAAGTGCGTAAAATTTTCCTGGATGAACTCGTGAGGGAACAATATAATCTCGTGCTCCTTCAGGAGTTGATTTTGTTAGTAAAGGAGTCTGAAGTTCTAAAAACCCTTCTTTATCTAAAAAGTCTCTTACGAATTTTATAATTTTGTGTCTTAAGATTATATTTTTTTGAAGTCGTCCTTTTCTTAAATCTAAATATCTATATTTTAATCTTAAATCTTCATTAACATCTTCTTTGTCTAGTTCAAATGGAAGTTGTTTTGCTAAGCTTAGGATTTTTAATTCTTCAATTCCAATTTCAACTTTTCCTGATTCAAGTTCTTTGTTTTCAGAACCTTTGGGTCTTTCTTTGACAATTCCTTTTATTTGAATACACGATTCTGTTGTTAATGTTTTTGAAGCTTCAAAGTCTTTTGATTTTTTAGAAATTACACATTGAACTTTTCCATATCTATCTCTTAAATCTAAGAATAGGACATTCCCATGTTCCCTAATTGTGTCGACCCATCCGCAAAGTGTAACTTCTTTTTTTGCGAGTTTTTCATTTACTTCATTAAGTTTATGTGTTCTTAACATAATTTAATTAGAAAAAGGGGATTTTTAAATTTGTTTGTTGAATGAGAAAGTTTAAAAGGAATATCTTTTATTAGATTTTATGACGAAGATGGTTAGATTCCCAAAACCAGAAATTGATAGATGGAGAAATATTCTTGATACAGAATGGAAATGCCCTAAACGGGTTTCTAATGTAGGAGATTCTCCTGTTAATTATTTCGAACTTCCAAATAGAGTTACTGAAGGAACAGGTTTAACAAGAGTTCTTTTTAGAATGACGGGGGAACCCGACGAGGGTTATGTAGTTGGGGTTACAGAAAATGTTCCAGAAGAACTTAAAGATTACTGGGCTTATGCAGAATGGGCAGAGTTTATGAAATATGGATTAGATAACCCTGATAAAACTCTTCATGCAGAACAGGATACTCTCTCTAGAATGCCCTCAGAAATTGTTCTGGATTATGCAACCACTAAAGCTCAACTTTATTCTGAAATGCTTCAGGGAGTAAGAGAAAAAGGATTAGATTATTGGAAATTTGGAATTTCAGATGTTAAAGGATTTATTCGAGCAAAGAGTTTTTTGGAAGAGCAAATTTCTTGAGTTTTGTTATTGATTATGTTTTACAATTTCCTTAACTTTAAGTTTGTATTTCTTTTCTAAGTTTTTAACTTCTCTTTCTATTTCCTTGTAATGCTCTTTGGGATTGTTGATTGCAAATTCGAAATCTTTAATTTTATCTGGAAAGTTTTTTTTGATAAACGGATAAAACCGATTCATAATTGATTTTTGGGTATTGAGTAATTCAACCCAAACATAATCACAAAATGATAGTTCTTTGAACAGTTCCTCTAGATTTGTAATTCCTGGAAGTATTGGAGAAATAAATCCATACACCCTGATTCCTTGTTTTTGCGCTTCTTTTAGGATTTTAATCCTTTCTTGCGGAGGAGAAGCTAGAGGTTCAATTGACTTAGCAATTTTTGAATTTAATGTATTTAATGAACAACCCAGTTCTACATTTAATTTTTTAAGTAGATCAAAATCTCTCTTTACTAATCCAGATTTGGTTAAAATTTCAATTGTAAATTTATTCTTTTTTTTAAAGGTTGAAATAGTTTCTAAAATTTTTCTTGTTAATTTGTATTTTCCTTCAATGGGCATATATGCATCACAGACACTTGCTAACCAAATGTTTCCGGGTTTGGCTTTTTCTAATTCTTTTTCAAGAAGTTCAGGACAATTTATTTTTGCATAAACAAATTCTCCCCAAGGTTCTTTTATTTTTTGAAATCTTCGGATAAAATCAGCATAACAATATTTACATCCGTGCTGACACCCTACATAAGGATTAATAACATAATCTGTAAGTTTGCTTTTTGTGAGGCAGGATTTGGATTGGATGGTTTTTGTTTTCATTTTTTATTAAATTTCTAAGAATACTCTTGGTTTTAAAATTATTTATTTTATAACTCTACAAATTCTGTTTTAATCTGTTTTAAGGAAGTTACAGAGACTGTTTTCCTAAAATTATACTTTTTTACCCATCCTTTAATTGTTTCATAATATTCGTCAATATCCTTTGATCGTAATTTTACAAGTAACTCATATCCCCCTGTACAAACGTCCACACTTTCAACTCTCGGATCTTTTGCTAATTCTTTTCCAATAACTTCTGGATCTCCATAGTTCTCTTGAGCTAAATTAATTGAAATAAATGTGCAATGACCTTCTCCGATTTTTTTGTAATCAAAAACCGCTTTATAAGATTTTATGGCTCCTGATTTTTCAAGTTGTTTAATATTATAATGAAGTGTTGTAGAGGGTTGTTTTAGTTTTTTCGCAAGCCGAGCTATTTGCGGAGTGCAAAATCCTTGTTTGAATAATTTAATGAGTTTT
>CAZUQL010000017.1:0-11493 GCA_964622565.1 Candidatus Woesearchaeota archaeon
GATTGCCTTTTTTCCTTCTGTTTTAATTATGAACTGCATTTCAATCGCCTTTCCTCGAAGGACTCTTGATAAGTCATATTTGATATGTCTATTTTCAAGTTCTTCTATTTCAAATGCAAGTAGATGAGTGTCCTTACTAATAATAGGGATTTCTACATCAAAAAATTTCTTTTTTCTTTTTGCTTGTGCCATTTGAAAACAACCTGCTGGTTTTTTGATTTTCCTCAAATTGTGGAACGGCGATTTCTAACTGCCTTAGGTGAAATCGCGTAAAAATTCAAGGATATCTTAACCTTATTGGATTCCTCCTATTTGTTTAGTTTGTGAATTTTTCATTTTATTCTTGTACTAGTTTACCTGTCCGTGTACCTTTTTTTTGGTATTTTGATTTTTTACATGTTTGACATGTATACATCAGGTTTGTTTTTTTAGTTGTTTTAGTTTTTCTTTTATTTTGTGATATTGCTTTTTTTGAATATCTTCCTTTATTTCCTGTTCCTCTATTTAATCCTCTTAATTTTGCTCTGGCTAATGAACCTCGTTTTAGTGCTCCCCTTTTTCCACCTGTGCTAACCATCTTTATTTTTTGCTCTGTTCGCTTTTTACAATAAGGGCAGTATCTTTTTGTTGTTTTTTGAATCTTCATTGTTTGTATTTACTAAATAAATTTAGTTATTATTTTATCAGAAAGTTCATTTATAAAGTTTTTTATAGTATGGTTGCGCAGTTCTTTTATGTTAAGGGTTAAGTTTGCAAAAGGAGAACAGAGAAAGTTTATTCAAATTGTTTTGGGGAAGATAAATTGCCCTTCATTGAGGGCGTTAAATCAATTTGGTTTTGAGATTCCTTATTCAACTTTAAAAAGTTATTATGTAGAAAACAGATTACTTCCCTTGGATTTTTTTGAAAATTTGTGTAAACTTGCAGAATTAAAGAAGGAAGATTTTAATTTTGAAATCTTAAATGAAAATTGGGGACAAATTAAAGGGGGGAAGTGTAATCTTTCTAAATAAAATAGCTTTATGAACTTACTAAGTAACTTACTAAGTTAGTAATTAAGTAACTAAGAAACATTTATATAGTTAATTTTTTTATTAAAATTGTAAAATGAAGAGGTATCTACTTTTAATCGAGGATGAATCGCTTTGGAATAAATTTAAGTCTTTAATTAATAGAGATATTAATACAGAAATTATGGAACTTATTAAAGAAAAAATAAAAAAGGAGAAGGGCAAATGAAATTGGTTTCGGAAAAAAAGGCGCAAGTTGCAATTTTTGTAATTATTGCGGTTGTGATTGTTGCAGGAATTTTTTTATTAGTTGTTTTTAAAGATGATTTGTTTAAATCTAATGTTCCAAAAAATTTCGAGCCAGTTTATAATTCTTTTTTAGGTTGTTTAGAGCAAGAGACAAAAACAGGAATAGATGTTCTCGAGTCGCAGGGAGGTTATATTGAGTTGCCGAATTATGAACCTGGAAATCCTTATTCTCCATTTTCTTCTTATTTAGATTTTTTTGGAAATCCGATTCCTTATTGGTATTATACTGGTCTTTCAGGGGAAGATAAAGAGCAAGTTCCGTCAAAGGCAGATTTAGAATCTGAACTAGAAACTTTTTTGAAAAATAATTTGAGAAATTGTGTTTTTGATGAATTTTATAAACAGGGCTTTGAGGTTTTTCTAAATTCTGAAGATGCAGAGTTTAGTGTTAATATTAATTCAAATACTGTGGAAGTTATTTCTAAAGCAAGTTTAAAGTTAGGTTTTGATAATTCTACTGCAACATTTAATAGTCACAAGATTGTGGTAGATTCTGCATTGGGGCAGTTGTATGATACTGCAAAAGAAGTTTATGATTATGAACAAAAAGAATTATTTTTAGAAGATTATGGAATTGATATTTTGAGATTATATGCCCCTGTCGACGGTGTTGAACTTACTTGTGCTCCGATGGTTTGGAATGCTGAGGAAGTTTTGGGAGAAGTGCAACAAGGTGTTGAGTCAAATATGATTCAATTAAAAACAAATAATGTTGCATCGAAAAGAGATAACCCTTATTTTGTTTTAGATTTAGACACTTCTAATGAAGTTAGATTTTTGAATTTTAAATCCTGGCCATATACTTTTGAGGTTACTCCTGCGGAAGGTTCGGTTTTGAAAGCAGATCCAGTGGGGAATCAGCCGGGGTTGGGAGTTTTAGGTTTCTGTTATGTGAATTATCATTTTATTTATAATTTTAAATATCCTGTTTTAGTTCAAGTTTCTTCAGGACAGGAAACTTTTCAATTTCCAATGGCAGTTGTTATTCAGAATAATTTCCCTCGGGCGGAGAGAGCGACTTCAGGGGCAGATGTTGAGATTGATAATTTTTGTAATTATGCAAATACTTTAACAGAAGTTAATGTTTATGATTCGGAGTTTAATCCTGTTAATGCAGAGATTTATTATCAATGTTCTGGAAGTCAGTGTTACCTTGGAAAGTCAAAGGACGGATTTTTCGAAGGTTATGTTCCTCAATGCGTAAACGGAGTCTTGAGAGCAAGGGCAGATGGATTTCTCGAGGGAAAGAAAATTTATTCAAGTGTTAATTCAGGAAATGCAGAAATATTTTTGAATGCTCTTCATAATTTGAAGGTTTCTTTAAAGGTTAATGGGAAGGACTATTTTGGTCCTGCAATATTAAGTTTGATTTCAAATGATTCTGCTTCAACGGTTGTTCTTCCTGACGACGATAGTGTTTCTCTTGCTTCTGGACAATACGAAATAGTAGTTTATGTTTATAGAAACTCTTCATTAAAAATTCCTGCTTCAACACAGACTTTTTGCGTTGATAAACCCAAATCAGGGGTTGGAAGTTTGTTTGGTTTAACAGAAGAAGAGTGCTTTGATGTGGAAACTGGAGAGCAGATTATTTCAAATGCTCTTTCAGGAGGAGGAAAACAGAATTATTATTTTACAGAAGAAATGTTAAAAAACTCTGAAATTTTAGAGATTAATGTAGAATCGTTTCCAGTTCCAGATTCATTAGAACGATTGCAAGAAAATTATTTGTTGTTTGAAGATAAACATGTGGGAGTTAGTTTAAAATGAAAAAATATTTTTTGAGTTTGAGTTTTGTATTTTTAGTTTGTTTAGTTAGTGCTTCAGGAAGTTATTATTCTTCGGATTTTCAGGGTTATTATTCTGGAAGTTCTTCTGATTATTTGTCTAGTCAGGGAATTTCACTTTATGGTTCTTCTGGTTTTGATTCAGATACTTGTCAAGCAGGACAAGATTTTTTACTTCAAATTTCAGATGGTTGTGAGCCGAGGGTTGTAAGAAGTGATTTATTAGAAGAGCAGAATGTGGCGGTGTTTTGCCCGATTTATGCTACTCAATTAAATCCCTTAATTAATGTTAAGTCAATTGACTCGATGGTGATTCAGGCGGGAAATGGTTCTTATCCTGAGGGTGTTCAGAGTTTTGGATTTCATCCTGCGCAAGCAGCGTTGGATTATAATTCAGGAAGTTTAGTTAATTCGCCTCTTCTTGAAAATGTTGGTTATGCTGTGATTGTTTTAGAACAACAGAAAAATGAGTCAGCGATGCCAGAATGGATTCAAGGAACTATGGTTGCGACAATTCAGTATGATATTTCAGATGCTTTTGGTTTGGGTTATTCAAATTATATTTTAGATGTATTAGATGAAAATGAATGGAAAAATGATTATAAGAATTATGGATTTTGGGAGGGGAAGGCGTTTGTTAGAGCAGAGAATGTTTTTGAAGACGGGGCGAAGATTGGAATTTATGATGAAGTAGATAAACAAATTACTTCTTTGAATTTAAGAGAAGGAGAAACTTCAGGGGAGGTTTATCTTCCTGGAAGTTATTGTTTAGGGAATTTTAGATTTAGATTAGATGATTTAGTTTATCCTGAAAAAACAGTTAGACTAATTGTTGATGGAAACACAATTGAAGTTGGAGAAGGAGATAGATTTTTAGAAAATAGATGTAGGGTTAGGGAAATTATTCAATATGGACTTTATTCAAGAGTTCAAATAACTTGTTCAGGAGATAGTGGAAGTAAGACACAAGTTTTAACTATTTCTCCAGGAGTTTTGTTAAAGAATGGTGACACAAAAGGAAATTTAAATTTAGGAGAATGTTTTAAGAAGAGTGGTGAAACTAAGTGTTTAGCTTATGTTGGTGAAGAGGAGGGAACTTTATTTGCTTATCTTGTTAAACCCACAGAGGCATTTTTAGGGAGTAGTTATTTTCAAGATAGAGGAGGATTAATTACAAGTAATGAAGAGGGTGTTGTGAGGATTAGTTCACAAGGGATTGATTTTTTTCTTAATACAATTGAAACAGCAATTAAAAAAGGAGTTGGAGACAAGGAATTAATTGAGAATAAAGGATTTTTCTCGGAGAAACAGGGGGGAGATTTACTTGGTCTTGCTGATTTTTCTTCTGGAATTTCAAGTTTAGCTGTTTCTTCCTCAGGAGAACCTGCTTCAACAAACAATGAAGAAGCACCCCCTTTAGATACAAAAATCAATGAAACTGTTAAAGCATATCAAGAACTTGCAGAACTATATCCAAATATTGGAACACGAGATGAATCTGGAGTTGAAATTTCTGGTGTTAAAAGTTATGCAGAAACAGGTCTTTTAGAAGCTTTGGATTTACTTAAATTATTTTCTCCAGATTCAGCGCTTTTGAGTTTGAGAAGTGATATTATTCGGAAGTTGGGTTCTATTGCTCCAGAAACTTATGATTCTCTTTTAGAAGGTAATGAACTTTCAGATGCGAGTTTGTCTTTGAAGTCAATGGTTATTGAAGCGAATAATGAGTTACACACTATTTTATTTCAGTCAGTTCAGAATCCTGGATTTGAAGACTATGGAGTTGAGATAATTCTTAAAGATAGTTCCGGTTTTGTTGAGGGTAAACCGAGTATTAAACTTTTAAAAGAAGAGTCTGTTTTAAGCGGAGGATTGATTTTTAAGGAAATCCGAGAAGATATAGATAATGAAGAATATGCTTTTTTTACAACAAATATTAGGGATAGTGGAGACACTTCAAGTTCAGGAACTCGGACAATTAAATTAAAACAAGGTGAATCTATTCAATTAGGGAAGTATTATTTGAAGGTTTCGAAGATTAATTTAAGAAAACTTGCATCAGTAGAAATAATCCCAAATATTAATAATGTTGGAACTTCAGCAAATATTAGTTTTAAAATTGGAATTGAGAAACGAGCGATTCAACTTTCGCCTGAAAAAATTCAAGAGAGAATTGACAAGTTGAATGAAACAATTGAAAAGTGGAGTGATATTTCTACAAAATTAGGTGAGACAGTTAAGGGCTTGAAAACTGCGTGTCTTGCAACAGGCGCTATTTTGACAGCTACAAATTTTTTAAATAATGCTTTTTTCGACGAGGGTAGAAGTATTGCGCGAAAAAAGGTAATGGATTCTTGGTATAGTTATTGTGCAGAGCAAGTTGCGAAAAGTAGATTTACTAGTTTAGATGCTTGTCTTGCTTCGAAGAATGATGAAATAGAATCAGAAGTAAATAGTGTTTTAAATGGAATGCAAGCTCAGCAATCAGTTTTAGCAAATGCTGATGCATCTGCATCTACAAAACAAGATTCTTTTTTACAAGGAATTTTTTCAGGAACCCAGGTTAGTTCTTCAGGTGTTACAGATTATATGTTGGGGGATGGGGAAGTTAAAAAAAGATTAAGCACTGCAATGGGAGAAACCCCTTTGAGCAGATTATTGAATGGTTTAACTTACAATAGTATTGAGGGAGTTTTAACTTCAACTTATGTTTCTAAGGACGAAGTTGTGCAATTAGATTTGAATTTGCGACTTTTAGTTTCTTCAAATAATGAAGTTAAAAATAGGGCAGCAGGAGAAATTCGGGATTTTTTATTTGGCTTGAGAAGTATAAGTCTTCAGCAAACACAAGAGCAAAAATTATTATCTCAATTTGAATCAAGTGGAATTTCAGGTTTAACTTTAACGCAAGCACAAGAAGATTCAAAACAAATTATTTATACTGGGGGGGTTGTTAGACAGGGGGATGGCCCTATTACTGTGGGGGGAGTGGAATTTAGTCCTGGAAGTCATATTCAAGCAGTTTCTTTTAAAGGGAATAATTATATTGTAGTTTTAACTCCTTCTGCTACAGGAAATAATCAATTTACTATTTCAAAGGTTTATTTACAGGTTGAGGGGGGTTATGAAGAAAAGAGTGGGGAGGATAATCCATTTTCAGGGTTTTCTGTTTCATATATTTCAGTTGGTTGTTATCCTTATGAATCTCCAACTCCAATTGAAGTTTCGTATTTTAAAACTGGAATTTACGCAGGTGTTCCTTCGATGGTTCCATTTGATTTTGAATGTGGTTGGTATGCCCAAGTTGTTCCGAATCTTCCGTCAAGTGCAGGGCAGACAGTTGCAAAGTCAGCGATGATTGAGGAGTTTTATTTATGTAATGTTGGACCTGATAATCGAAATGATGGAAAAGGAAAAGATGCTTGTATTTTTATAACTCAAGGAATGTCTGAGTCAATTTCATTTGGAGATTTTAGTGCTGAAAAATTAAAAACCCAGATTGCAAAGGCGAGGTCTGCGCTTCAGTCTGCTGCAAAACAATATGAAGCAGGAGTTAAGCAAGTTAAAATTAATGGGAGGGCACTTAATGTGGCAGATGCTTCAGCAGTTACAACAGAGTTGAGGTGTCAGGATATTATGTCTGCACAACAATGTCAGATTTTATTTAATGTTTGTGACCCAGTTGTTTGTCCGTCGAGTAGATGTAATCTTGGAGGAGATTTGCCTGTTACAAATGTTGTTCAATCAGGAATTATTGGGAGTTTAGTTTTATGTCTTCCTAATTGGATTCCATTTGGAGGAGATGTAATAATTCCAGTTTGTCTTTCAGGATTAAAAGCAGGAATAGACGGGCTTGTGTCGGTGTTTACTTCATATAGAGATTGTTTACAAGCAAATTTAGATTCAGGAGAAACAATTGGAATCTGCGACGAGATTCATAGTATTTATCTTTGTCAGTTTTTCTGGGAGCAGGTTGCGCCATTTGTAGATTCGTTTATACCTCGTTTGCTTTCTTTGTTGGTGGGGCAAAATATGCAAGGGGGAGGAGAATATCTTAGTGTTCAATCGGCGTGGGATAATGCTCAGGATTCTGTGGATTTCTTCACAAAGTCTTATGCACTTTCTGCATTTAATTCATTTAAACTAAAATCAGTTTCAGAAACAGGTTCGGAGTTTTGTAAAAATAGTATTTCCGCTGTTTCACCTGAGCTTGGATTTTTGGATTCGTTTACAGAGGAACAATCACCTCCTCAATTTCATGCAAATTTTGACGAAATTCCTTACACTACTACAACTGTTCCTCCGACTTCGCAGTATTCTGTATTCTATCATATTTTTGCAGGGAATGAAGTTGGTGCTTATTACAAAGTTTATTTGAAAAGTCCGCAAGGAAGTTCTGCATATTATGATTTGCCTTATCTGCAAATAGATTCAGGGTATATTGGGGTGGGGGAAACATTGAGTAATAAAAAGGATTTAACTGCTCCGTCGGGTTATCAAGAACTTTGTGTTGCGGTAAATGAGTATGAAGAATGTGGATTTAAACAAGTTTCAACTTCGTTTGCTGTTGATTATATTAGTGATAGTTATGCTGCAGAAATTGCTTCTCAAACTGACATTACAACTGAAGATGAATGTACTTCTGGAACTGCGAGTTTGTATTCTCTTGCAGGATTAAATGTTCAGAGTGCAGCAAATGAGATTCTTAATCCTGATGTTTCAGATAGGGGAATTTCTCGGGTGTGTTCTTCTGCAAATCCAGGAGGAGAAAGTTCGCGTTGGGTTGAAGTTGGTTATTGTGGTTCGGAAAATATCCGATGTTGGTTAGATTCACAAAGTGTGAAAGATACAATTGAAGACCAAGGAATAGAGGATTCAACTTTACAGGGTGTTACTTCTGCTTATGTAGATTATCTTTCGTCTACTGAAGGTTATATGAGCACAGGAGAGTTTAAGAAACTTGTTTCGGACTTTAAAAAGAGGATGGAGGAAAGTTCTAATGAAGGGGCGTTGAGTAGCTTGGCGAAGGATATACAGGAGAAGGCCTCCCAAGGGAGTTTATTATTTGATTGGCAGAGGGCGCAATTAATGTTATTAAGGGCGAGGGTTTTGAGAAAAGTTGCAGTTCAGATTCAATTAAGCGCGGTTGTGGAAGGGGGAGAATAACCTTAGATTATTTATTGTTATTCATCAGCTTTTGATGGAACTAGGTCTGAACCTTGGATATCTGTTTCATTACCTGTAGATAAATTCTGAGCTTCTCTTAATTGTTTTAGAATTTCTTCAGTTGTTTCAAATCTCCAAATATTATTTCTGTTTACAATCCTTAATTTTCCATTTTCAACTTGAAAATAAGAGCCTCTTATTGGAACTGCGTAGGCGTCAGTTTCATTTCCTCCATTGGTTCTTGTTATCACATAACAGTCTCCTAACCCCGGAATATTTGTTCTAACAAAAGGGAATAAGAAATCTTCTGCATGTAATCTTTCTTTTTCTTTTCTTTGTTCTCTTAAGTATCTTTCTGGATTTTGTAATGATAATACTAACCAGTCTACTCGCGAATCTCTATGTGTCTTTGGAGAATAATCTTCTAATATTGCTGGAAAGATTGTAATCTGATTTTCTCTTCCTTGGTTATAACAATTTATACCTTGAAAACCGTTTATTGTATCTTCGTTTGGTTCATAAGTAGAAATTCTTGTTCTAAACTCCCTCATTCTTTCAGGGAGCTGGGTTGTTCGACATCCACTAGCGAGAATTCCTACAGTTGCTAATGCACTTAAATTTCTTGAAAATGATTTGTAATCCATACATATTTTATTCATTTGGGGTTTTTAAATATTTGTATTGTGTAGTCACTATGTAGTTTGAACGGATTTTAGAAAATTCGTTTGGAAATTTTTAGAAACTCCCTCTCACTTTGGTAATGCCAAAACCCTCCCTTTAATCTTGAATTCCGAGAGAAGTTAGTCTGAAAATTTTAATCTTTTGATAGGCGAAAAATTAATAAACCTGTTTTTTCTATATTTGAAATGAATGCTATCACAAAAAAACAACTTCTTAGAAGTGTGTTAGTGGTAGCTAATGCGATTTTAAACTAAGAGCCTCTTATCTACGGCTTTTAGTATATTTCTTTAAGTTTAGATAAAGCAGGCATGGAGAAAAATGAAAACATATGAAGAACAAGAAACTTCAGAAAGAGATTACTTGGATTATCCAGGTGCTTGGTTTGGAGAAATAGAAACTCCTGAACCGAGGAGAGAGAGCTTTGAAGGGGGTTGGTTTGATTGGAATGAAGACCTTGAAAACAAAGTTCTTGTCATTAATCTTAGTGTTTAAACTAAAACAAAGATTTTTATATTAACTTATTTTGTCTTTTTATAATGCGGGTGTGCTGGAGAACTCACGACCCCGCTCGCGTTTATGGATTATACTCGCGAAATCGTTCGGGTCAAACTAGTTTTCCCACGTCCTCATATGCGGGTGTGCCGGAGTGGTCAAACGGGACAGGCTTAGGCGAGGAGGTTTGCGAGCACGAGGAGAAATCTGCGTGCGTATATAACGCGAGCGAGCCTCGGAGAAACCTGTTAGCTTATTGCTTGCGAAGGTTCGAACCCTTTCATCCGCATTTAATATTTAAGAATTAATTATCTTCTATATAAAATAAAAATTAGAATTAAGAATAAGATTAGTAAGAAAGTAAGGGAGATTAAAGATAATCTTAATAAACTATTTTGAGGAACTATTTGAGTTGGAGTTTCTTCTTCATAATAATTTAAGTTTATTTTATTTGTGGGGCAGTCAAGGGGACAAGACATAAAGTTTTCTTCAACACTGCAATATCCGTCGCCACAGAATTTTTCTAAACTTAATATTGTGTGAGAAGAGCCTGAACTTTTCTTAGTTGTTTTTTCATCTTCTTCTGATTCTACATTAAAGTAAAATGTTTTTATTCCAACATTTCCTGCAAAATCTTCTGCATAAAAATTTATTTTATATTCTCCTTCTGTAACCTTGAGATAAGTATAAAAGTTAATTAAATCTTCTGAGACCATAAAGTCTTCTTCTCCATCAAAATCAAACCATGAAATTGAGGATTCTGATGTTTGGATTTCTAGTTTAATTGTTCCCTCTACAAATTCAGCTGGAGATAAAATGGTTATTACTGGAGGTGTTGTATCTTGTGGTTGTTGACTTGTGTTTACGGTGAATGTTATTTCTTTACTTTGGATGTTTCCTGAAGTGTCGTTTGCATAGAAGATTATTTTATTTTCTCCTTCAATAAAATTAAAATTTGTCGGGTTGAGATAGTTGTAAGTTTGGTTATTTGTTTTAAACCATAACGAACTCACTTCGGTATTATCTGTTGCAGTAAAACTAATTAAAATATTTGATGTTGAATATTCTTGATTTTCGTTTGGGGAATTTATTTTTAAAACAGGTGATTCTAAGTCGTGGTTGTTGTTTTCACTGTCGCAAACATCCCCTATTCCGTCGTTGTCAATGTCTTCCTGAGAAGGGTTATAAGTGTATGCGCAATTGTCGTTTTCATTTAAAATTCCGTCGTTATCAATATCTGATTTAATTTTTATTTCTAGGTTCTTAATTGCTGATGAGACGCTATCTTTTGCTGTGTCGTCTCCCTTAACATAAGAGTATTTACAAGTGATTAAGAATTTGTCTTTGGATAATTTATAAACATAAATTAGGAAATTCCCTTCTTCTAATATTTTCAGTTTTGTTCCAACATCTGAATTAATTATCCCTTGAATATTTGCGCCTGCGTGTTTCCAAGAAAATTGTTCTAAGAAGTTTTCTTCAGTTGGGATAGGATAATCAATTCCAAATGAAACTTCTCGATCTCCTTTTCCTGCATAATCAAATTCAATTGAGTTTGTGTAGTTCGGAATTGAAAGAATCGCCCAAGAATAAGCATGTCTTATGGGATTTCCTTCTGAAACTAATCTAAAATTTGCAAATGTTGCATGAACTGAATTTTTTTCAAAAATCCAAGATTCGCTTATTTCTGAATTACTATGATAAAATATAGAAGATTCATCTAGATAATTTTGAATTGTGGAGAATTCTGAACCATAGCTTATAGAACCTGAGTAGATTTCTGCTGAGCTAAAATTAATTATTAAGATGAATAAGCTTAAACTTAAAACTACATTTTTAATATACATAAAATAACCTAAAACTATTGGTATTTAAAGATTGTTGTAATTTTTTAGTTATATCACTTTTAGGATAAAGTTACTTTTTCTTTTTAGACTGAGATTCTTTTTCTTTTACTTTTTCTTCGAGTTTTAGTTTTTCAATTAATTCTTTATATCTATTTCTTATTGTTACTTCTGTTATTCCTGCAATGTCTGCAACCTCTCGTT
>CAZUQL010000018.1:0-11180 GCA_964622565.1 Candidatus Woesearchaeota archaeon
TCTTCTTTTGTTTCGTAATTTGATAATAAATTTATTCCTTCTGAAACAGCTTGTATTTCTTCTTTTTTTCGAGATTCCATTCGTTCTTTGAAAATTTTTCGAGAGATTAAATCAATTACTAATGCCCGAACATTAAAACTTCCTACAGAATTGTAAACACTTAAATCTAGAATTGTTGTTTGTCCTGCAGAGATTAAATCTTTCATCTTTGTTTCTGAATCCGAGAATATTCCCCATGTTTCTGCTGCTTCAAATAAACTAATAGCAAGATTAATTGTTTCTTTTGTGGTTTTATCGTCGTGTTCTAATTCTGAAATTATTTTCTGAATATTGTAGTTTGTGTTTTTTAACCGGGAAAGTGTTCTTTGAATTAATGTTGATACGGGATTTATAAAATTCAAATTAAATGTTAAAATCCAATCTTCTGCTTTGAGTTCAGATGCGTTTATTGAGAAACTTTCGTCAGCAGGAATTCCTTTTTCAACATAAGAATCATAAAATCCGAAAGGCACAAATATTTTTACTGGTGTTTTTTTTGGAGATAAATCCCATTCTTGAAGAAGCTCTTTGTCTTTTTCATTAGAGTATTTCATTGTCCAATAAATTCCCATTGTGTCGAAGATTAATGATGCAATATTTTGGCTTTCTTCTTTTGGAAGACAAGAAATTTCTTCTGCTAAAACTCCTAGGGTGTAAGACTTTCCAGAACCTCTTTTTCCTGCTACTAAAACAACATGGCTTTTTGCGAAATCAATAAACACTTTGTTTGAAAGAGAGGTATATTGTCCCATCTGTACATACGCCTTTCCAATATATCCAGTTCCTCTTTTTTTGAATTTGGATTTTTCATCCTCACTTCTTCCTAATAAAACATCATATGACATAGAAGAAAATAGTTTAAGATATTTTTAATTGTTTGGATATGAGTTTAATCTTAAAATCCATGACTGGAATAATCCTCTTGCTTTTTCAATTCCTCTTGCTATTTCTAATGGAGATTTTGAAGTGAGTAAGTTTATTGTATTTTCAAGATGGTTTAATTCTTCTTGAATACAAATTAATTGATCTTCGTTGAGATATCTCCGAATATCTAATGGTCTTGGAAAAATTGCTAGAAAATAATCTACAGGTTTAAATTCTGAACCATTTTGATAATAGATTTTTTCTCCTCGAATTAATTCAAATGCTTGGTGAAGATGATCAAATGTTTGAACAAGTTGTGATTGAGAGAGAGTTCCTTTATTGGTTTCAATAGTTTGAACTAATTTCTCTAATCTTTCTTTTAGTTTTGGGGTTCTTGAGATTTGGTGGATTTTAATTATCCTCTAATATTGTTGGAAATTAGATTATAAATTCTTTTTGTTTTAGTTTTACCAAAATATTTATAAATGAATTTTTCTTGTGTCTAAAATGGATGAAGAAAAAAAAGAAGTTGCCGAGGATAATTCTAAAAATAAAAAATCTAAAGTAAATGTTTGGATGAGGGAAAATCCTTGGAGGGTTTCTACAATTGTTTTGGGTTTACTTTCTGTTTTATTGATAATTTCTTCTTTATCTGGAGGAATTACTGGAAAAGTTATTTCTGGAAAAGATGCAGGAGATAAAATACTTTCTTTTGTTGAAGCTCAGACAGGAGAGATTGCAGAGGTTGAAAAAGTAGCTAAGGTTGGAGGAGTTTATGAGGTGGATGTTTTATATCAAGGACAGAGTATTCCAGTTTATTTAACTCTTGATGGACAGAGTCTTGTTCAAGGTTTAGTTCCTCTTTCTGATTATTTAGGAGATAGTTCTTCTACTACTACAACTACTACAGAAATTCCAAAGTCAGATAAACCTGTTGTTGAATTATTTATTTGGGGTTATTGTCCTTATGGTGTTCAAGCACAAGGGCCAATGGCAGAAGTTGCAGAGCTTTTAGGAGATTATGCTGATTTTAAAACGGTTCTATATTATGCGGGTCATGGAGATTATGAGCTTCAAGAGAATAAAATTCAAGAATGTATTCAGGAAATTGCTCCTGAAAAATATTGGGATTATGCAGCGGGTTTTGTAGCAGATATTTATCCAAATTGTGGTTCTTCAAGAGATATTGCTTGTGACAAGTCAGAATCAATTAAGTTGATGAATTCCTTAGGGATTAATTCAGACAGTGTTTTGAGCTGTGTGAGTTCTAAAGGAGAAACTTTAATTTCAACTGCTAGTGCTCGTGCACAAAATCTTGGTGTGAGTGGTTCTCCTACAATTGTTGTTAATAATGTAATTGCAAGTCCTTCGAGTAGGACAGCTGAAGCATTTAAACAAGTTATTTGTGAAGCATTTAATGATGCCCCTGAAGTTTGTGGAGAAGTTTTAGATTCTACTTCTGCAACTACAAGTGGAAGTTGTTAGATAATTTTATAAATTCTTAATTTAAGCTTTGTTATGGAATTTAGAATTTTTAATGGAGTTAGACCAAACAGAATCTCAAGGGGGTTTAGATATGTTGGAGATGATGATTTTTTAGTAGGGGAAGAAGAAGATGTTTTAATGACGACAGGAGTTGGTCCGTGTCTTGTGATTACATTATATTCTCCTGAATTAAGAAAAGGGGTTTTAGCTCATATTGGGGGATTTAGTTTTTCTCCAGCACACCTTTCTCCAAGAAGGGTAATTTCTACCTTGTTAGATGCTTTGTCAGTTAAAGATATTTCAAGACTACAAACAACTCTTTCCGGAGAATCTTTCTCAACAAATAGAAAATCAACCCTTGTTAAATCTGATCTGAAAAGAAATTTTATTTCTCTGGGAGGGGAGGATTTGGGAGGAAAATTCTATAGACAAGTTTGGCTTGATTGTAATGGGGGAGATGTTGCAGTTTATTATCCTTAATTTTCAATTAAATATCCAATTTCTTCTTCGTCGAGTTTAAGTTCGTCTTGAATTTTTTGATTGGATTTAATTATTTCTTTAATTATTGGGAATTCACTCATTGCTCTTTTTTTGCCAATGTGACAATGAGAAGCGTATTTCTCTGCAATTGATTTTTTCTTTGCTGTTTTTTGGTTGTTCATCCAAATTTTTAATATTCGCATTGGGCGTCTGTATTTTGTGAATTTTTCTCTGTCAACTCTGTGGATGTCTTTTGCGGCGGAAATTCCATAACTTAAAAATAGATTTTGGTAAACTAAAAATCTCCAGTATTGTTTTTTGTAAATTCTTCCTCTAAATAAATCTGCATTACTAAGCGCCTGTGTTGCTCTTGCTAATTCTCGTTGTTTATACTCTTGAGGGATATTTTCTTCAATCCAAAGAAGAATTTCATCTAAGGACAAATCTGAAGAGTCAAATAATCTTATTAAGTCTGAATAAGGATTTTCTTTGAATAATATCCTTAAGATATTGAAGATGTCTGTTTCTTTATTTCTCTCGTCGAATTCTTGTATTTCTGGATTTTCTAATTTAGATATTGTTTGAAGGTCATTGATTGCAGCCCTTAAATCTCCTTGAGCTTTAATTGCGAGCTTTGTTAGAATTTCGTTTTGAATAAATAATTTTTCTTTTCTTAAAACTTCAATTAATGTCTCTTTTATACTCTTGTAATCAAGAGGTTTAAGTTCAATTATCTCTGAAACTTTTCTTAATGGAGAGAATTTTGAATCCCAGATTTTGTTTGCAGTCATAATTATGGGATAATTTGTTTCTTGAATTAACCTTAATAATTCTTGCATTCCGCCCCGATCATAATAACCACTTAAGCCATCAACTTCGTCTATGAGAATTAATTTGTTTTTTTTAAAGAGTGATTGTTGTTCTATTGCAGGTTTTAAAATTAATTGTATTTTTTCTTTGTTTCTAAAGTCAGAGGCGTTTAATTCAAAAATTTCGGAGTTTGTTTCATTTGCAGCGGATATCGCAATACTTGTTTTTCCTGTTCCTGCTGGACCATTTAATAGAATTGCTTTTTTTACTATTCTTGTTTTTCCAAAACTTATATTCCCTCCAAGTTCAGGATTAAAGTTCCCTACAAATTCTTTGACTTTTTGAACTGCTTCACTTTGCCCTTGGATTTCTATAAATTTCTTTGGCCTATATTTTTCTGTCCATTGCATTTGTCCCTCCTGCCCACCTTTTCGGGAGCAGAGTTATTTTGAAGTTATTTATCTGTTTATTTAATTACAGCGACGCTGTTGAAATAAATTTCACCTTCTGGAATTAATTTGATAATTTTGTATTTTCCTTTTGTGTAAATTTCTTTGTCTTTTATGAAATGTGTTACTTCAAGCATTTTTATGCTTGCGATTGGAGAAGATGTTTTTTCATTGCCTTCTGTTTTTACAAGGGGCATTTCTCCGTTTTTCCAGTATGGGTCTTCATTAAGCCAGTAAATTCTTTGGCCCTTTTTTAAAAATTCATAGGTTTCTCCTTCTTGTAAATTTTCAGGGACACATTCTTCAGGAAGGCGGTCTTCTTCTTGAACTTTTGAAAAATCTCTTAATGCTAATTCAGGGCTAAATTTAACTGCGATTCCCATTTTATTTTATTAAAGATAAATTTCCATTTATTATTGTTGGATTAAATCCTTCTAATTCGTCGGTGAATGAGCAGTTTGGTAGGGGGTTATAAAAAAATATTTTTTTATTTAGTTTCCAAGCCATGTAAATTTCTAAGAATGTAGCGCCTCCAATGTAATTTGGAATTCCTTTTTTTTCAAAATTTAAAACAAATACCGCATCTTGGGGTTTTATGTTTGTCTCATCTTTTTTCATCATTTCACTTTTCCATTTTATATGTTCTAGTTTACTTAACTTTTTCATTTCTTCTTCTTTAAATGGATTATCAAAACTATTTGGCATCTTTAATTCATGACCTTGTTCTTCAAGTTCTTTTTTTATTTTTGGAATTTGAGTGTAGAAATGTTTGCTACAAAGAATCATTATTTTCATTTTGTATTTTTTTTGTAATCTTCAATTACTTCTTTAAATTTATTTAATGTTTGTTCAGTAAATTTGTTTAGTTGATTTGGGTTAATACCTAATCTGTTTAAGACTGAAATTAGATTTATTAAAACATCTCCTGTTTCTTTTTCGAGATTTTCTGTGGAGTCTGTTTTGTTTCTGCAGTATCTTCCTCTATATTTTTGAACTGCATCGTTGAATTCCCCTGCTTCTTGAGTTAATTTGTTCAATACGTCGTCAATATTCAGATTTAATTCTTCTTCAATCTCATTTGCTTTATCTGCGATTTCTTTAAAATCCATTTTACTCTTTTCCTAAACCTGCTAGAACAAATGATGCTAAAAGTGCTTGAAGTTGAATAAATGGGTCTGAGCCTTCGACAATCCGGAATTCTGCTTCACCTGTTTTTTCTGTTAATTTGACTTTTATTACTGGTTCAATTGGAAGGTTCCAAATTTCTTTTTGAATTGATTTAATAATATCTTGGCCTGAGATTGATTCTTTTAACATTATATCTAAAAGTTTTTCTCGAGATTGTTGAAAATCTCCTGCAAGTGCGTAATCTAAAACAATTTTAATGTCTTTTGGTTTTGCATTTGAAATAATTGTTTGAACTAAATCAGAAGTTATTCTTGGAGAAATCGAAGCTGTCGATTGAAGTAAATTTGTGGCTCTTCTACAATCACCTTCACTTCCTTCATAAATCATTTCAGCAGATTGTTCGTCTATTGTGAGGTTTTCTGCTTCTGCTATTTTTCTTAAATATTTTTCAATGTCTTTTTTTTCAAGAAGTTTGAATCTGAAGATTGCACATCTTGATTGGATTGGATCTATGATTTTACTTGAATAATTGCAAGATAGAATAAATCTACATGTGCTCGAGTAATTTTCCATAGTCCTTCTTAGTGCTTGTTGGGCTTCCGGAGTTAGAGCGTCTGCTTCATCTAAGAAGATTACCTTGAATGGAACTTTTCCAATTGATTTTGTTCTTGCGAAATTTTTTACTTTTTCTCGAACAATTTGAATTCCTCTTTCATCTGAAGCATTTAATTCTAAATAGTTTTCTCTCCAACTATCTTCATAAAGAGTTTTAACTGTGATTAGTGCCAAAGTTGATTTTCCTGTTCCTGCTGGTCCTGCAAACATCAAATGAGGGATGTTCATCGAGGTTGTCAAGGATTCAACTCTTTTGATTATTTCTTGTTGGCCCACCATTTCTGAAAATTTTACAGGTCGGTATTTTTCTGTCCAAATAGAACTTGTCATAAATTATTAAAAATTATCTAACTTATAAAGATTGTGGGATTGGACTAGAGTGATGAAACAATCTGGATTTTAATTCTTCAGGAATTAGTTCAGGATGGTAGTTTACAAAGGAGGGCAATGCTCCAATAATATACTTAAAGGTTCTTTCTAGAGATTCGTTTTCTAAATCATATTCCATTACTCGGTTTTCTCTTAATTTTAAAGAGACTCTGCTTGTTTTTGAAAGAAGTGTTAATTCTAGAAAACTTGTTTCATTGGTTATGACTTCAATTTCTATTCCTGAATTTTTTAATCTTTTTCGTGAATTTACCACATTAGCACATACATAAGCATAGAATTTTTGATATGGTTTTTTTGGTAGAGTAACCATTATTAATTATTTAATGAATTAGAAGTTTTTATTTTTTTCTATAGAACTATTTAGACCGAGCTCTTCTTAGCTTTCTTTTTCGCTTTTCTTTTTTAAGTCTTTTACGTTGCCATTTCCAACGCATTTGACCGTCTTTTTTCCATCTTCTACTTGAACGTTTCATTATAATTTATTGGAAAATTGGTTTTTAAAGTTTTGGGAGAAGTTTTTTCACTTGATTCCCTAAAATTGCTTCACCTAATCTTATGCTATATAATGCCTTTCCAGAGAAAGGGATTTCTCCTTCATGAAGTCCAAAATTTTGGGTTCGAATATCTTGGCTTATTTTTTTAGCAAGCTTTTCATAGGTTAAATCATTTGGAAGTGTCGCTGAATTATAAATATGAGCGGACCCAACATCGTGAATTCTGTGTGCGTCTGAAACTGCAATTCTTGGTAAGTGGGTTTTTTCTGCGATTTCATAGGATTCTAGATTCCATTTTAGAATTGCAAGTGCATTCCACATCTCTAGAAAATCTATTTTTCCGTCTTCATACATTAATTCTATTTCTGCAGGTCTTCTTTGAAATCTTGAGAGTTCATTAATTCCAATAAGAACGTTGTCTCCTGAATCTCGTGCAGCTCTTAAAACTTCTTCGAGTGTGCCATCGGTTTTTTGTATTGGAACGTTTTGTTCTGCAAATAAAACATTTAAACCTCCTACATCTGTTTTTAGTTCTTGTCCATGAATGAGATAAATCACCCCTGGTTCGTACCCTGAAACAGGAGTGTTTCCAGTATGAAACACAATCATCTGAGGATGACGAAGTTCAAATGTTCTTTCTGATTGCTGTGCTTGCCTTTGGTATTCTTGCCATCTCAAATCTTGGTGGTCTTTTGAAGAACAGGAAGTGACTGCTAGTAAGTCTAAATTTTCTACAGCTTTAGCTGCAACTTCGTATAATGAAGGGGTTCTTCTTTCTGTAACATGTTCAAATCTTCCAGGGAGATTTTTTAACCACGAATAAGCTGTTTTAGGACTAAAGAAACTTGGATGAAAATGTAAGTCTGCTTTCATAAAACTAAGTAATTTTTCTATTTTTAAAGGTTGTTACTAAAAATAATCGCTAACTTTTAGTTTGAATTCCATCCATAAAATCCAGAATAAAATCAAAATTCCGTCAAATGTGGGGAGGATCAAATCGCGGATTCCTATGGGGAAAATTTTGAGAATGTTTAGTCCAATATAAATTTTTGAAATAGGATAAAAGGGCATTATTGGTGTGATTAAACCATCGAGAATTAAATGAAGCAGGTTTGTTGCTGCGAAAGGCATTTTCTCTTTTTAAAATTAGTAAGATTTAGTTTATAAGTTTGTTTATTAGATATAACCGGGATAGTTTTCTTTTCCAATTCCTCTACTTATTCTTCCTTGTTTTGTAGGGTGTTCTCCATTAAAACTTCCTGAAGATAATGGAGGGGTCATTTTTCCCATAAAAAGTAAAATTTTATTTATTTAAACAATTATCTGTTTTTTTATCCCATATTTTTTAAAATAAAATCTACTCTTTCTTTAATAGAATTAGAGGGAACTTTAATCGGTTTGTAATCTAGTTTTTTGTACATGTTAATTATCTCCTTTTGTATTATTCTTTGCTCTTTTTTCGATTCTGTTCTTAGTTCATCTGTTACATAAAAACTTAGGGGATTCAAAATAAATATCTTGTTAAATCTAAATTTTTTAGCATAATCGAATTTTTCTTTTGGAATTCTAAGGTTGTTTATCTTATAATAAGCTAAAGTATCTCCAAAGCCTCTATCGCTAAAAATAAGCTTTGAAGGTTTTATTCTTAAATAAGATTTTCTTTGTAACTCAAATATTGCTTTTTGAAATTTAACTGGATTTATTTCTTTTATGTTTTTACTTATAAATCTTGAATCTTTTAATGCAATCTTTCTAGCTGCTTCATCGAGAACTCTAAATCCCTTCTTTTTTAATTCTTTTATGACTGAAGTTTTTCCTGTTCCTGGACCTCCAGAAATAATGTAAATATTCTGAGTCATCTCTTTGATTAGATTAAGAAGTTTATAAGTTTTTTTAAATAATTATCTGTGGTGGTTTATATTAATCTTTTTGCAGTATTTTTCAATGGGGCACTTTGAACACAGGGGGGATAATGGTTGGCAGATTTCTTTTCCAAATTGGACAAAAATTGAGTTGAATTCTTTTTTGAATTTTCGGGGAATTATTTTTTCTAATTCAATCTCTGTTTTTTCAGGTGTTTTGGTTTTTATCCAGCCTAGGCGATTGGGAATTCTGTGGCAGTGTGTGTCAACAGGAATTACATTTTGATTAAATGCAAATGCTAAAACTATGTTTGCTGTTTTGGGTCCTATTCCTTTTATTGAGAGAAGTTCTTCTTTTTTTGAGGGAACTTCTGAATTAAATCTTTTAATTAGCTCGTTTGAAACGGATTTTAGGACTTCTGCCTTTTTTCGATAATGTCCTGTGGAGAAAATTATTTTTTCAAGTTTTTTAATTGGCATCTTTGAAATCTTTTTTGGGGTGTCTGCGATTTTGAAAAGTTCTTTTGAGATTTTGTCTGTTGTTTCGTCTTTTGCTCTCAGACTCAATAAACAAGAAATTAAAATTTTAAATGCATTTGGTTTTTTCCTCATTTTGTTAAGAGTTGTTTTTGAAATTGCATACTTTTGTGAAAGAATTTTTAAAACTATTTGAATTGACTTCATTTTGCTTCTTTTTTTGAAAGAATTGTTGTAGTAATTGTAATTCCGATTGCTCCAACAATTGTGATTATTAATGCTTCAAAGATTTTTCCATTGAGGGGACTTACGCTTTCTATTTTTTGGACTCCTGCAGTTATTAATTCTCTCCAAGATAAAGCAATTAGAAAACCAAATGCAGCTACAATTGCTGTGTTCATTGATTTTGTTAGTTCGTCTTTGAATCTTTTTGCAGAATCTTTTGTAGTGTTTTTCAGTTTTTCAATTTTTGAGATGTTTGCAATCTTCTCGTCGAGTTTTTCTTCTTTTTTTTCAATTGCCTCTATCTTTTTATCTAGTTTTTCTTCTTTTTTATCTAACTGAACTTCTTTTTTCTCAACTTCCTCTAACCTTTTTTCAGTTTCTTTTTTTATTTGTTTAATTTCTTTTGTATCCATTTTAGCAAACTCTTGTTAGAATTTTAATTGATTTGTTGTTTAAATAATCTTTTGCTTTTGAAATCGATTTTTTTCCAAGAAAAATTGGAAAGATATCTTTTGAAACAAGTTTTGCAGTTTCAAGAGGTTGAGACATTTTTTGAGGAGTTAAGATTAAGATAATTGGTTTTTTTGTTTTGGAAATTGCTTTTTTATAGTCCTCTGAAGTTGCGGTTCCGAGAATGTCTTTTATTTGGTTTATCTTAATTTTTTTCTTTTCACATAAATCTGTAATTAGTGCTGCAGCTCCACCTGCATTTGTGATTATGTTTGCTTTTTTTATTTTGAAATTTATTTCCTCTGGTTTTAAATTTAGTGCTTCAGTTAGGGTGTTTACCTGTTTTACCTTTGCTTGTTTAAAAATTCCAGAATAGATTCTAAAATCTGTAGCTAAACTTGCTGTATGGGAGATGGTCTGTTCTGAAGATTTTTTTGATTTTCCTGCTTTAATCACATAAATTTCTTTTTTTGATCTTAAGCAGGCTTCTATGAATCTTTTTCCTTTTTTTATTTTTTCAATATACAGAATTATTTTTTTTGTGTTTTTGTCTTTGTTAAAATATTCAATAAAATCTGAAAAACTTAAATCAGTCATATTCCCTAAACTAACAAATCCAGAAAATCCTATATCCAGATCAGCAATATAACTCCATAATGCTCCGCTTTGACTTAGGAATGTGATGTTTCCTTTTTTTGGAGATGAGTTTGCAAATGTGGTGTCGAGGTTCAGGCGGGGGTTTGCAATTCCAAAGCAATTTGGGCCGAGAATCCTTATTTTGAATTTTTTTGCTGTTTTTAAAATTTGATTTTGCAGTTTTATTTTTCCTGTTTCGGCAAATCCTGCAGAGATTATAATTACTGATTTGATTTTCTTTTTCCCACATTGAATTAATATTTTATTTACAAATTTTGAAGGAATTGCAATTATTGCTAGATCAATTTTTTTTCTGTAATCTAAAATAGACGGATAACATTTTAGGTTTTGGATTTTTTTGGGTTTTGGATTTATTGGAATTATTTTTCCTTTGAATTGTTTAAGTTTTTCAATTAATATTCCTCCGACTTTTTTTGGATTTTCTGAGGCTCCAATTACTGCGATTGATTTGGGGTTTAGAAAATTTTGCAGGGAGTTTTTCATAAGAGTATAAGCTCAACAAGGTTTATATAAATAACTTCTTTAATTGATTTATGAAATATTTTGCAGAAAAAGAATCTGAAAACTTTTTGGTAAAAGGGGGATTTAAGATTATTGGAGGAGTTTTTGTTAAAAGAGAGAAAGACTTGGAAAAAGTGGATTTTAAATTTCCGTGGGTGATGAAGGTTTCGGGGAAGAAGATTATTCACAAAAAAAAGATTAAAGGAGTTTTTTTGAATGTTTATAATCTGAAGAAAGGAAAAGAGATTTTTAGA
>CAZUQL010000019.1:0-10641 GCA_964622565.1 Candidatus Woesearchaeota archaeon
AGCTAATATGCCTTGGTACAAAGGACCAACTGTATTAGAAGAATTTGATTTATTGCCTGTTCCAGAATTACCAACTAATCTTCCAATGAGAATGCCTGTTCAAGATGTTTATGAAATTACAGGTATTGGAACTGTTCCAGTTGGAAAAATTGAAACAGGAGTAATGAAACAAGGTATGAAAGTTAAGGTTCTTCCAGGAAGGACAGGAGAGGGTATTGAAGGAGAAGTTAAGACAATAGAAATGCATCATGAAACTTTACCTGAAGCAGTTGCAGGGGATAATGTTGGAATTAACATTCGTGGAGTTGGTAAAAAAGACCTTGCAAGAGGAGATGTAATTTGCGACGCAGCAAAGCCAGTTCCAATTGTAGAAGAATTCATTGCAACAATCACAGTAATTAATCATCCTACTGTTTTAGCAAAAGGATATACGCCAGTTTTCCACATTCACACAGCTCAAGTTCCATGTCAATTTATAGAATTAATTGAGCAGATTGATCCAAAAACAGGACAAGCAATTAAGCAAAATCCTGACTTTTTGAAAAATGGAGACACTGCAAAAGTTAGAATTAAGCCAATGGGTAATTTATGTTTAGAAACTCAAAAGGAAAATCCATTTATGAGTAGATTTGCAGTTCGAGATGCAGGTCAAACTGTAGCAGCTGGAATGTGTACTGAAATTACAAAGAAAAAGTAAGTTTGAGGTGATTGGCTACAGAGAATAGTTCTGAGGGAATTACAATGGGAAAAAATGAGCAGAGAAAAATTATTGAAGAATTAAAAAAAGAGTTTCTTATGGGATTAGACGTAGTTTTTGTTGATGATGTTGAAATGGAGGGGCGATTTTGGGGGGGGTGCATAAGAGATAGGATTCTTGAATTGATGAATGATGAAGGGAATTATTTAGAATTTTCTGGAAGAGATAGAAATGTTCCAGGAGGAAAAGTAAAGTCTGTTTGTTACTCTGGGGGAAATGGAACGATTGGAAGAAGTTACGCTCCTCAAAAATATAGAGAATTAGGAGAACAAAAAGAGTTTATATTAACAATAACTGAAACATTAGAGGCTCTTAATGATTCTGAAGGGGAGCAAGAGTAAAATGTCAAAACAACCAATTAGACAAATAACTAATCCAGAAGCATTGGAAAGAGGAGGAGATATAATTTCTAATAAGAGTATAGTTTTTACTTATTGGGGGAGGGTTGAAGGAAAACATGTTTTAGTTCTTCCATGTGGAACTCTTGATCCCCGAGACAGAGCAGAATGGGAGATTAGAGGAGGAATGACAAATGAGGCAGGTTCTTATTATGGAAATTTGATTTCCTTTGTTAGAATTTATTCTATGAAAGAATTTCCATTAGATAAAAGTAGAAGATTAGACCACGAAGGAGTAATCTCAGCACATTGCCAAAAATTTGAGAAAGGAACAGAAGATTATGATAAATATTGGACTCGATTGAGAAGAGAAACAAGAGGAGTGGGGGAATAAATGCCAGGTTGCGTAAATACCCCTTCCAATGCTAATTAATTTAAACCAAACATTTTAAAAACTCAAAATTCTAACTACTATGGATTAGAAAGATATAGGGTATCATTATCATCACATCACAATCATAACTCTTATTGAGTTGATAGTAAGAGATTTCTATATTTTTCTATCTGAAATCATAAGATTTCAATAAAATAAACTAGGAGTAAATTAATAAATGGCAAAAGTAAGTCCAGTTTCAATTAAGTATCTTATAAAGATAAACTTTACAGCTGAAGGAACATTAGAAAGGCCTGATGTTATTGGAGCGATATTCGGACAAACAGAAGGACTTTTAGGTGATGACCTTGAAATGAGAGAACTTCAGAAAGAAGGAAAAATTGGAAGAATTGAAGTTCGTTTAGAAAAACAAGGCTCAAAAACTATTGGAACAATTGAAGTTCCTACAGCATTAGACCAGAGTGAAACTACTTTAATTGCAGCAGCTATTGAAACAATAGACAGGGTTGGACCAAGCGATGCTCAAATGGAAGTTGAGAGTATTGAAGATGTTAGAGGAAACAAACGTGACTACATCATTGATAGAGCAAAACAACTTATGAAAGAGATAGAAGGTTCAACAGATTCTCGGGAAATTTCAAAGGAAATTAATGAATCTAGAAAAACTTCAAAGATTCAAGAATATGGAGAAGAAAAAATTCCTTGTGGAGATATTAGCGGTAATGAGATAATTGTTGTTGAAGGGAGAGCTGATGTGATTAATCTAATGAGGGCTGGAATAGACAATGTTATTGCGATGAATGGAACAAAACTTCCTAAAAGTGTAATGGAATTAACAAGAGGTAAGACAGTTACTTTGTTTGTTGATGGTGACAGAGGAGGAAAGTTAATTATTAAGAATGTAACAGAGAACGCAGAAATTAACTATATTGCAATAGCCCCTGATGGAAAAGAAGTAGAAGAACTAACTGAAAAAGAAATTTTAATGAATTTAAGAAAGAAGATTCCTGTTGAAAAATTTTTTGAGCAAGATTCAAGAAAGCCCTCAACGGGGGCTTCTCGTTTTTCTGAAAAGGATAGAGAAAAATTAAAACAAATTGCAGAAAAAAATAGAGGAAGTAAAAAATCAATTATTTTAAATGAAGAATTAAAAGAAATAAAAAAAGTTTCAACAAAAAGTTTGAACCTAACACTAGACCGATTAAATGAAAAAATATATGCTTTGATTATTGATGGAACAGTAACAAAGACGATAATGCAAAATGCAGAAAGAAAAAATTGTAGAGTTATAATTGCGAAAAATTTCTCAACAGCAGACACAAGTATAAAATTAATAAGTATGTAATTTAGCAAGATTTAAATAATAAAGGAAGTTGGTTAAGGCATGAAAAGAGGATATTTAATTGCAGTTATTTTATTTATAATTTTATTAATTCCTGCTGTGTATTTTTCATTCTTCTTTACCTACAAATGTGATAATCTTTCCTGTTTTAAATCTCACCAAATTGAATGTTCGAAAACCCAGTATGTCCGGGACGGAGAAGAAGCAACTTGGTTGTATGAAATAAAAGGCAAGTCAGATAATAAATGCGAAGTTTATGTTGAGATGTTGCAAGTTAAAAAAGGGGATTTGGATAAAGTTAGATTGAATAAAAAATCAATGAATTGTTTCTTGAAAATTGGAAGCATAGAAATGCCAGAAAGTGATTTAGAAAATTGTCATGGAGAATTAAAAGAAGAGTTACAAGTAATGATTATCCAAAGATTGCATACTCATGTTGTGGAAAATCTCGAAGAGATGAGAGCGATTATTGGGGCTGCTTAAATAATTTTAACGGAACTTAATGAACCTATTGCACAATTTGTCTGGACAAGTAGTAACTTAATAATTAATATTGAATGTTATCACCATAAAGTTTATAAAGATATTTGGGATTTGAAAAGTACAAAAAGCATAAGTTTTTTGATAATTAAATGATAAAAGAACAAAACATGAAATCAAAACAAATTTTGGTTTCTTTATTAGCAATTGTAAGTCTTCTATACATAGTAGCTACAGTTAGTGCTACAGAGATTGCAAACATTGAATATGTTGAAGTGAATGACTTGCCTGTGGGGTATGAAATCAGCTCTGTTTTAGCTGGGGATACTATCACTGTTGAAGTTTATTTTGAGGCTAGAGAAGATGCTTCTGATGTAAGAATCAAAGCAGAAATCCAAGGCGACAAGATAGATGTAGATGAAAAGACAGGTCAATTTGACGTAGAAGAAGGGATTCTATACAAGAAGATTTTGGTTCTTGAAGTTCCTTATGAACTAAGAAATGAGGTTTCAAATGACCTTGAACTTAGTGTTAAAATTTGGAATGGAGATTATGAAACAGAAGAAAGTTTTGTATTAAGAGTTCAAAGACCTTCTTATAATGTTGAAGTGAAATCTGTTGCTGTTAGTTCAACAATTACTGCAGGGGAAATTGTTCCTGTAGATGTTGTATTAAAGAATAGAGGTTACAATGACTTAGAAGATTTAGAAGTTAGAGTAAGTATTCCTGCATTAGGTGTGCAAAGAACTGCTTACTTTGGAGATCTTGTTGCTGTTGAATGCTCTGAAAAAGACGCAGATGATGGTCTTTGTAAAGACGCAGACGACGAAGATACTGTAAGTGGAAGGGTTTATTTAACAGTTCCATATAATGCAGTAGCAGGTCTTTATTCTCTTGAAATTGAAGTAGAGAATTATGACACAACAAGTACTAAAGTAAAACAGATCTTAGTAGAAAATGACTTTGCTGGAAATACTGTTGCTCCAATAACTGGAAAGACAGTAGCAGTTAAAGCAGATGCAGAATATGACTTGCTTTTGGTAAACCCAACAAACAACATAAAAGTTTACAACCTTATTCCTGAAAGTTCAGACGGACTTGCAGTAAAGGTAAGTGAAAGTGTTGTTGCTGTTTCAGCTGGTTCAAGTAGAACTGTAAAAGTTACAGCTCGAGCAAGTGAAGAAGGAACTTACAACTTCAAGGTAAATGTATTTTCTGGAAGCGAACTAGTTAATCAAGTTGATTATAGTTTAGCTGCTCAAGGAAATGCAATCGCTAATCCAATTGTAGTACTTACAGTTATCCTTGTGATAATCTTTGTGGTATTATTAGTAGTATTAGCTATTTTGCTAGGTAAGAAACCTGTAACAGAAGAACTTGGGGAAAGTTATTACTAATTCAATTTTTTATTTTTACTTTATTTATTGCTTTCTCCCTTTTTTTATTTGATTAAATAGAAAATGAAAACCCAAAATACCCTCCCAAACGAATATATGTATAGAAGCAGAAATCTTGAAGAAGAAGTTAAATGGAGAGAAAGTTGTGTGAAATTTAATCAGGAAATAGTCGATAATTATAGAACCTTTTATAGATGGGTTGGAAAACCTTCAATTGTATATTTAGCACTTCGTGCAATTGGTCACTTTGGGGGTTTTGAGATTAATCGAGATTTAGAGCACAGTCTTCTTGGTCTCGTAGATATGTCGGCGATGATAGGATTTATTGCAGGGGGATATTGTATGAAGGCAAGCGAATTCCTTGCGGGATTTGATTTAAGGTCTGCTCAGAGAAAATTAGAAGAAGTGAGAAGTAGATCGGAGTTGGAAGAGGGAAAATAAAGGGGATTATTTTGACTATAAAAAAGGTTAATTATGGTAAATTCTTCCTCTTGGTCCAAGCTCAATTACATAAATGATTAGTTTGTTATTATTAATATCTAATATCAATCGGTGGTCTCCGACTCTTTGAATAAAATAGGGTGTGCCTTGTTTTCGCTTTGCAAAATGAAATGGACGTATTCTTATTCTTTCAAGAACACTAATAATTCTGTTTTGTAATTCTTTATTTAATTTATCAAATTGGTCAGAAGCATTTTGAGAAAACTCAATAGAGTACATTTTATTTTTGAAGACGTTTTTTTATTTCTTCAAGTGAAACAACTTTTCCCTCGGATATTTGTTTTTTAGAGATTTTAATATTCTTCAATGTTTCCGGAGAGAATTCTAATCTGTCTTCAACTAAATCCCAAATTAAGTCTTCATAGCTTTCTTTTTGATGAACTTTCATTACCTGAAGTGTTCCAAGTAAATCTTCACTTATTTGAATTGTTGTCCCCATAGCGAGTACATAATAAGCTATATATTTAAATGTTTTGTTTTATATTTTCAGGCTAACGACCTTTGAAATTCCGTCATGCATTGAAACTCCGTAAAGTGCAGATGCATTTGTGATTATTTCGTCGTTATGAGTTATGACAAGATATTGACCTTTTTGCATATATTTTCTTAACAGACTCGCAAGTCTCTGAGAATTTCTTTTATCCAATGCCGCATCAATTTCGTCTAAGATATAGAAACAATAAGGTTTTAATTCCTGAATTGCAAAAATTAAAGACAGTGCAACAAGGGTTTGTTCTCCTCCAGATAAAGAAGTGATGTCAAAATATTTTCCATGACCTACTTTAACAGAAATGCTAACGCCTCCTTCAAAGGGTTCTTTTTTATTTTCTAATTCTAAAGAAACGTGACCTTTTGCACTTAATTGGGCAAAATTTCTAGAGAAAATTTCATTTAATGAATCAAGAGTTCTCAAAAAAGTTTTCTTCTTTTTAATATCAATTTCGTGAATTATCTTAAAGATTCCTTGTTTCTCTTTTTCAACTGTATCTGCTTTTTCTTTAACAGCGTCGTATTCTTTTTTAATTTGGTCATAAACTTCTAATGAGCGCAAATTAACAGAACCAATTTGGTCTAAAATATTCTGGGTTCGGTTTAATTTTTCAACAAGAGAATCTCGATTAAGTTTGATTAAATCAGCATTTCCAAATTGTAAAATCTCAGATTTAAGATTTTCAATTTCTGCATCGACTCTTGCTTTAATAATTTTAAAATTATTAGTTTCTTGTTCAATATTAGATAATTCATTTCTAGAAGAAATAAGTGCGTGCTCTTTTTCACGAATTTTTGATTGAATAGATTCCCTTTGTGAGATTAATTCTCTAAATTTTTTGCTTAACTCCTCTTCTTTTTCTTTCTTATCTTCAAGGCTTTCTTCTTTTGAATAAATAGATTCTTTCAATAATCTCAATTCTTCTTCGAATTCTTGTTCATCTCTTAGAATTTGTTTTAGAGATACTTTTGTTCTTTCAAGATCTCTCTGTTTAAATGAAATTTCTGAGTCAACGTTCTCTTCAGTAAGAAGTGAAACTTCCTGAAGTTCTAGTTTCAGAGATTCGTAACGGTGTTCAACGGTAGAGTTATCATCAAAAATTGATTCTACTGATTTTAATTTTTTAGAAAGAACAGTAATTTCTTCTTGCTGCGTTTTGATTTTATCTAAAATATTTTTAAGATTATTTTTTTTATCTGTAATTGAATTTAACTTAATCAAATCTAATTCTCTTTTGCTAATTTCGGAATTTAGTTCTTGAATTCTCGTCTTTAAAGAAACTTTTTGATTAGAAATCTTTTCGAGAGATTGATTTGATTCTTTTACTTTTTGATTCAATGAGTTTATTTTTGGCTGAGATTCTTGTTTAATTGAAGAGATATGTTGTTCAGTAATTTTGTTTTTACATAGGGGACAGATATCTAACTTAGAAATCTTTTCAGATATTTCGCCTAATCGCTGAATTTCGTTTTCTGATGAATGAAGTGTCTTCCGAGAATCTATTTCTTCTTTTTCAATATTTTCTATTTTCTCATTTGATTCTCGAAGGTTTAACTTTAAAACATTTAATTTCTCTTCAGAAGAATTTTTATCAAAAAGTTGAGCTGAATCATTTTCAATTTGTTTTAATAAAAACTCAGATTCTTTTTTGTTTGATTGAAGAGAACTTGTTTTTTCTAAAAGGCGCTCTTGAAGTGATTTTAGCTCAGCCTTCATCATGTAATGTTTTTTTCGTTGATCTTCTAACTCTTCAAGTTGTTTTTTCTTTAACTCTATTTCCTTTTGCTTTTTTGTTATAGACGGAGATTCTCTTTGAAGTTCACGAATTTCTAGTTCTGATTGGGTTATCTTTACTTGAAGGTCTTGCTTTTGTTTTGAAATTTGAGATAGCCGAATTTCAATATTTTCAAATTTTACATTTAATCCCGCGAGTTCAGCTCGAATATCTGCGATTTCTTGATTTAATTTTTCTTGCTCTAATCCTGTTGATTTTTGAATTGTAGCATTTATTGAATTTGTTTTTTCTTTAAATTGTTCAATATCAAGTTCAGAGTTCAACATTTCCTTTTTTATTTTTTCTTTAGCTCTGTTTAACTTTTCTATTTCCTCAAGAGTGATTTTAGATTCTTTGAATTTTTTATTTAAGTCGAAATTAATAATACTTGCCTTAAGGCGTTTTACATCTAACTGAAGTTTTTGGAATTTTAATGCTTGCTGTCGTTCTTTTTCCAAATTGTTTAAATAATTTGTTCGTTCTCTTAAAACTGCGAGTACCTCTTTTAATCGCTCTTCTGTTTTTTCAAGTTCCCTTAATGCTTTTGATTTACGCGATTCGTAGATAGAAATTCCCGAAACTTCTTCGATTACTTTTCTTCTTTCCTCTGTGTGCATTCTTGCAAAATTTTGAATTTCTCCTTGAAGAATTATGTTAAATCCATTTGGATCAATTCCTGCTTGAGCCAAAAGGGATAGAACTTCTTGTCTTGTTTTTGTTTCTCTATTGATTTTGTAAACGCTTAACCCATTTCTTCGAATTATTCTTTTTATGGATATTTCTTTTTCTGGGAGGGAGAAAGTCTCGTCGCTGTTATCAAATATTAATTCGACAAAGGCTTCTTTAGCAGGACCGATTGTTTTCGAACCCATAAAAATAAGGTTTTTTGCTTTTGTTGCTCGCATTGACTTTGCACTTAATCTTCCTAATACAAAGCAAAGAGCGTCGGAAATGTTTGATTTTCCTGAACCATTTGGCCCGAGAATAACATTTATTTCTTCGGTAAAATCTAATTCAGTTTGTCTAACAAAACTTTTGAATCCTTTCACAACTAGCTTTTTTATATATACCATCTTTTATAGAACAAAATAGTGGTATATGTTTTTAAAGATTCTTGTGACTAAAACTCTAGCTTCATTTGATTTGATTTTTGAATTGCGTTTTTGTAAGTTTGCCAGGTTTTTCTAAAGAGATTTTTATCTTTAAGTTTATCTGCGTTTTTTTCAAGAAACTTGCAAGTTACAGGGTCTGAGGGATAACCAGAACCGATTTCTCCAAATTCTTTTTTTAGTTTTCCTACTTCGTCTTCTCTCTTTTGCTTTGCTAAAATTGAAGCAGCTGAAACTGAAATATGATTCCTATCTGCTTTATGTTCACAAGAAATTTCTAAGTTAGAAAGATTTTCTACTTTGGTTTTTAAGAAATCTGTCCAAGAGGAGATATTTGTTGATGGACAATCCACAATTACTTTTAATTTTCTGTTTGGATTTGAATTTATTAAATTAATTATTTTTGCGATTTTTATTGCTTCTAAAGAATTTAGATTTGTTCCCGTAGTTAGAGAAGAGTCTATTTTTTCAGGTGAAACTTTTATTCTTTTGAATTCAATTGCTGATTTTTTTATTTTTTCTGCGAGGAATTCTCTTCGTTTTGGAGTGATGTCTTTTGAGTCTTTAACTCCAATTTTTTTGTATTCTTCTGAAGTTTTTTCATCTACTAAAACTCCTGCAAGAACCATCGGACCAAGAACTGGCCCGCGACCTGCATCATCAATTCCAAGAGTTAACATGGGAGTAAAAATGAAAGTGGGTTTTTAAAGATGAGTCATGAAAATACAGTGGTAAGGGTTGAATCCTCAAACACAAGTGTTCAAATAAATATTAATAAGAATAGCAGGGGTGGCTCGAGTCCACGCTCGGATTTTTACATTTCGCTTCGCAACAACATCTCGCGTAAACTCTCAGGATTTGAATTCAAATCAAATTAATAAGAAATTAATAGCAGGGGTAGGATTTGAACACTACGACCTCCGGGTTATGGGCCCGACGAGCTAACCAGGCTGCTCCACCCTGCTATAATTGGAGAACTAATTAAACTTTTAAAGGTTTTGTTCTTAAAAATAATATGCAAACTTTTCTTCCATATCCAAATTTTGAAAAATCTCTTAAAGTTTTAGATAACCGACGATTAGGTAAGCAAAGAGTTGAGGTATTTCAGATTTTGAATATTCTTTTGAATCGAACAAACACTAAAGGTTGGCGAAATCATCCTGCTGTGAAGATGTGGAAAGGTCATACAAATGCGTTGAAACTTTATTTTAATCTTTCAATCAGTGAGTGGATTTCACGAGGATTTCAAAATAATATGAAACTTGAAAAAATTCGGGGGAAAGTAATTTTACCTAAATGGATGGGAAATAAAAAGTTTCATGCTTCGCATAGAAGTAACTTATTGAGAAAAAACAAGGAACATTACTCTAAATTTAAATGGAAAGAGGAAAATAATTTGGATTATGTCTGGCCAGATAATTAGAACGCCTCAAGCAGGAATCGAACCTGCGAGCCCCGGAGGGCCCGGATTAGCAATCCGGTGCAATACCATTATGCGATTGAGGCATATCAAATAGGGGGAATTAATTGCTTTTAAGGTTTTTTATTGGATTGAGAGCATTTAAAAACGAAAAAATCCCTAATAAACTATGAAAAAAATAATTTTAGTTTTAATGGGAGCAATGATTCTAAGTTCTTTTTTAGTTATTGCAGAGAATAGTAATTCTGAGAATAGGGCAGAAATACAAGAAGAACACCAAGGAGATGTTGAAGGAAATCTTATTTCTCAAAATATGGAACAAGAAAGAGTACGTGTTCAAGATGGAGAATATCGAGTTTTTAATGGGGAGAAAATTGAAGTAAAAGAAATGGATCAGAAGAGAATTCAAATAAAAATTCAAAATAAAACAATGAACTGTGATTGTAATCTAAGCCAAGATGGAGACAAATTAAGGATTCATTTGAGCAATGGAAACAACGCAGAAATAAAGATTATGCCTGAAACAGCTTCGGAAATTGCAATGGAAAGATTGAAACTAAAAGATTGTAATTCTGAAAATAATTGCTCAATTGAATTGAGGGAAGTTGGAAAGGGAAATTTAGCAAGAGCAGTTTATGA
>CAZUQL010000020.1:0-10323 GCA_964622565.1 Candidatus Woesearchaeota archaeon
TCCACTAAAGATCTTAAATAAGTTCCTTCTTCCTTAGCCATTATTTCTGCCTGTTGTTTAGCAATTTCCTCAGAAACATATCTTTGAACAACTTCTTTTGCTCTTCCAATATCTTTTCCTGCTCTCCAATAAAATCTCCTTGCTCCTTCTTCATTAGGAACCCTCCAAATAAATTGAAGCTTTTCTACTCCTGCAAAATTATCTAATGTTCTAAACCTCACTTCTAAATCTTCGTCTCGAGAATCCGCAGGAACACTAGCGTCCTTTCCTTCGCTATCCTTAACGGGATTATATAAAAATGGGATATGCCATCTTGTTCCTTGTCTTAAACAAGGTCCTCGTGAACCCCACTCTGTTTTTGTAACAATAAAAGAATTCTCTCCATTTTCTAAAAAAGGAGCCCTTCCACTATACCAAAGTGGAAATAACACAATTTTCGCTCCTACATCCAAGGGTTTGAGTATCCCTCTAACTAATCTTTCTAATCCCATAATTCATCTTCCCATTCAAACTTTATAAATCTTTCTATCTGTTACTACTTAACAATAAACACTAAAACCAATTTATTAAATAAATTAATACATTAACCAAAAAGCTTAAAAATATCTTTATTGTTTAACTTATTATAATGAAAGAAATTTTAGAAAACGCTGAAGAATTTTTAGAATCAGCAGAAGATAATTTGAAAAAATCAAGATGGAACGCTGCAGTTTCAGATTTTTTTAAATCAATAGCAACCTTCTGTGATTATCTTCTTTACTCGGAAATAAGAATACTTCCAAAAAACCACCACGAAAGATTCAACCTTCTCAGCAAGCATTTTAAAGAAATATTTCAAAACATAAAAAAACTGTTTAAAAAATATAGAGAATCTTATAGTATAAAACTAACAAAAGAAGATGCTCTAACTCTAAAAAATTATACTTATGAACTCAGAAATTTTATCAAAAATAAGAAATAGATTAAAAAAACAACTTGAAGACAAAAAGATTATTGATATAATCCTATTTGGTTCAATAGTAAAAGGAAAATCAAATCCTTCAGATATAGATATTGCAGTAATTAGTGAAGAAAACCCAAAGATAAATCTCAAGGAATTCCATATAAGTTATCTCAAACCAATTGATTTTATAAAAAATCCTCCCACAATCGTAACCACATTACTAAGAGAAGGTTATAGTTTGAAAAACAAAAAATTTTTATCTGAAAATCTAAGATTTGAAAATCGGGTTTTATTTTCTTACAATCTTACAGAACTTCCTCCTTCGAAAAAAGTTCAGATTGTTAATTTTCTAAGAGGTAAAAACAAAAACAAGGGGTTAATTAAGGAAAATGGAGGAAACTGGATTGCCAACCAAGTTTTTATAATTCCGATAGAAAATGAAAATTTAATTGAAAAATTTCTATTGAATTCAAATGTTCATTTCAAAAAATCTTTTGTATTAATACATTAACCAAAAATGAAAGAAAGTAATTTAAAGAATAATCTATTAAAAAGAAATAATATTCTCTCCTTAATGAAAAAACATTCAATAAAGAGAATTAATTCAGAAGCATTGATTAGTCTAGAAAAGGGAATAAAAGAAATAATTGAAGAGATAATTGAAGAAGCAAAAGAAAATAAGATTATTCATGGTAGAAAAACCCTAAATAAAGAAGACATAGAAAAAGCATTAAAAAAAGAAGAAGAAAATCTTGAAATTTAAAACCACTCCCCAAGACCCTTCTGCTTTTTCTTCTCTTTAAGCACCCTTAATTTTTCCAATTGTCTTTCAATTCTATCTTCTGAAAAATCATGCCTTTGAACTAAAATTTCTCTAATTTTATCCTCATCAATTTTAGGAAATTCAATTTCAACATCTTCAATATCATGACTATGAAACAACTCAAAAATTTCTCTCCAATCAAAACGATCTTCTTCGCTTAAAGATAAAACCTTCTCCTCAACTTCTTTAAATATTAAATAAGGTTGTTCAAATCTCTTAACAAGTTCAAGTGCTTTTTTTTGCCCAATTCCCGGAACACCTTTTGGATTGTAATCTGTTCCCACAAGAATTCCCAAACAGATTAACTGATCTAAATTAATTCCTAATTCATTTAAAACCAAATCAAGTTCAATCTCCACAGGCAAAACTTCAGTATATCCTGAAAAAGTTTTTTTCTTCCGAGAAATTGTCAAATTCTGAATCAAACGCGGAGCCCCAAAAAGTAAAGAGTCGTAATCTTGACTAACAACTGCAAAAAGATTTTTCTTCCGACATAAAAACGACGCTTCTGCCTCTCCCTCCGAAGGTGCCTGAACAACCGGAATCCCCATTGCTTTCAAAAGCTCTTTACTCTCTTCAATCATTTTTTCATCAAGTCTTAAAAGTTGAGAAGAATATCTTTTCATAGATTCAACATCTCCTTCAGACTTTGCTTGTTCATATTTTTCCCCTGCTAAATCACGAATATCTTTTCTTTTTTTATGAGTTTTTGCTTTCAACGCAGGCGCGTCCCCGTCAAAAACATAAATCAATTTAACTCCTTCACAAAGTAAATTAACATTCCGATAAAAAACCCCTGAAAGATGACTTGTAATATTCTCCTTTGAATCCATAAGAGGCGTTCCATCTATCTGACGAATTGTAGACAAAAATTGATACAGTGCATTAAAACCATCCACAATAATAGTCTTCCCTTTCAGACTATCAATTGAGATTTCTTTTCGTGGAATAATGTCTCTTATACTCAAACCCATAAAAAAATAAAGAATCTTAAAGTTAAATATTTATTGATGAGTAACCCTTCTTCCAAAATGTTTTAATTTCATCTTTGCAGAATAGGTTGATCTTCTAACTGCTTCTTCAGGAGAACAATAAGAAGAAATTGAGGTACCACATCCAAATGAGTCCATAGTATCTCTATATTCCATTATCAAACTCCTATATTCAGCGTTTTTAGTAGGATATTTTCTAGAATTACTCACTGATGCAAATTTTAGGGCATGTCTTGCTCTAGAAAGATAATCTTGGAGAAATTCCCCAACTCTATCTTGCTCAACAGAAACTCTCTCTCTAACTTGCTTTGAATTAGTTAACTGAAATTCTTGGGGTTCAGGAGTTTCAGTTCTCCTCGCAATATGAAATACAGAATGTGAAGAATCCTCTTCTTCTGGTCCTCCAAAAGCAATCTCCGCTAAAACCGGATCAATCTCATAGGGGTCTACTCCAGATTCATAACACGCGTCAACAAAATCAGAAGGATTTTCATGAGCTAATGCCTCTTCAATAAAAGAATTATGTTCAAAAAGCACAGAAGGTTCTGTAAAAAGGTCTAATTCAGATTGTCTTAATTCTAACGCTCCTGACATAATCTTACAAAGTTTCAAAGTTTTTAAACCTTTCGACAGTAGTTCCTATAAAGTAGTTACTAAGAAAGAACAAATCATTTAAACAGATTATTCTTTTTTAAAATATGAAAACAGATTTCATTCCTCTAGATTATGACTACTTTGATTTCCGAGGAAAAAACTACGCAAGAATTATTGGAAGAAACTCAAAAAACCAAAAAATTTGCTTAATTGACTCTTGCCCAATTTACCTCTGGGCAATTTTAAAAGAAAATATCGCAGAGAGAAAAATACAAAGAATAGTTGAAAAAATACAAAAAATCCAAATTCCTCTAAAAAACAGGATTACTCGAGTTGAAAAAATAGAAATTCATGAAAAAAGTTTTTTAGGAAAAAAAGTTACAGCATTAAAAATTTTCGCGACAAACTATAAAGATTTACATGACATAGCAAGCCAATTAAAAATACCGGAGATTGAAAAACGCCGAGGTTATGATTTAGGTTTTGTAACTCATTATATAATTGAAAAAAAATTAACTCCCCTAAATTGGTATGAAATAGAAGGAGAGGTTTTATCAAACTCCCTTGAATTTGGAGGAATTGATTCTGCTCTAAACACAGATCTAACAATCTTCGTCAAAAATATCTCAAATACTCCAGATAAAAAATTCACTCCATGTGTTCTAGCTTATGACCTTGAAACAGACGAGATAAAAATTGGAGAAGGAGAAATTTTAATGTTCTCTTTAGTTTCAAATAATGGAATTAAAAAAGTTTTCACTTGGAAAAAATCACCTGGAAAAAAAATTCAAAATGTGGAATATGTAAAAGATGAAGCAGAATTAATTGAAACATTTGTAAGCCAAATAAAAAAAATAAACCCCGATTTTTTAGTAGGATATTTCTCCGACGGATTTGATCTTCCCTACTTAAAAGCAAGAGCAGAAAAACACAAAATAAAATTGGACATTGGAATTGAAGGCTCCGAACCAAGATTTCACAGAAGCGGATTAGGAGGAATAACCGGAAAAATAAGTGGCATCACTCACATTGATTTATTAAAATTTATCAGAACTGCCTATTCGCAATACATGCAATCTGAAACATTATCTTTAAATGAAGTAGCAAAAGAATTCTTACAAGATGAAAAGAAAAAATTCCAAATACAACACTCAACAACTTTGAAAAAAGAAGATTGGAAAAATTATTATGAATATAATCTCCACGATTCAGTTCTAACCTTAGGGTTATTTGAAAAAATGTGGCCAGACCTTGTAGGTTTTTCAAAAGTTATGCAAGAACCAATATTTGAAATTTCAAGAAACGGGATGTCAAAAAATGTTGAATCTTATTTAATACACAATTTAGAAAGATTCAATGAAATTCCAGAAAAAAGACCAACTCATAATGAAATTGCAGACAGACGACAAAGAGAAAAATACGAAGGAGCATTTGTATTTGAACCCACACCCGGACTCTATAACAAAATTGGAATGTTTGATTTCACAAGTTATTGGCCAAGCATCATTGTGTCATTCAATCTCTCTAAATCAACTCTCCTTGAAAAAGAAGAAAAAGAATCAACAAAAGTAAAACTAAAAAATAAGGAAGTTATCTTCTCCAAAAAACCAGGATTCTTCCCCCAGATGTTAAAAGAAATTATTGAAAAAAGAAAACTCTTCAAAAAAGAATTAAAAGAAAAACCAGACGTAATGAAAAAATCGCGAAGCAATGCATACAAACTTTTAGCAAATGCATCTTATGGATATATGGGATTTTTTGGAGCAAGATACTATTGCCCTGAAGCCTCTGCAGCAGCAACGTCAATTAGTCGAGACTTCATAAAAAAAACAATTTCAGAAATAGACAAAGAAGGTTACAAAACAATCTACTCAGACACAGATTCAATTGCATTTTCAATGAACAACAAATCAGAAAAACAAACACTTGAATTTTTAAAAAAAATAAATTCAAAACTTCCAGGAATTATGGAACTCGAACTTGAAGACTTTTACAGTAGAGGGCTGTGGGTTACAACTCGTGCAGGAAAAATTGGTGCAAAGAAAAAATATGCTTTAATTGATAAAAAAAATAAATTAAAAATTAGAGGATTTGAAACAGTTAGAAGAGACTGGTGTAGACTTGCAAGAGACGTTCAAAACAAAGTCTTAAAAGAAATTTTAGAAAACGGAAACGAAAAAAAATCATTAGAATACCTAAAGGAAATCGTCAAAAAATTAAAATCACGTCAAATATCCAGAGAAGAATTAATTATCAAAACTCAATTAAAAAAATCTCTTTCAGAATATAAATCTATTTCTCCCCACGTCGTAGCTGCACAAAAAATGAAAGAACAAGAAATACCAATTAGTGAAGGAAATTTAGTAGAATATTATATTGCAGAAATCCCCCCCGGTACAAAATCAAAACTCGTTCGAGAAAAAGTTAAACTTCCAAACGAACCAGGAAAATATAATATTGAATATTATTTAGAAAGACAAATTCTTCCCGCAGTTGAAAATATCTTTCAAGTATTTAACATAAACACCTCAGAAATAATTAAAGGTAAGAGACAAATGACTTTAGGAGAATTTTAATCCGCTAGGGATAAGAACCAACAACAAGTTGAGAATGGTTGGCCTTCTCTCTTCTCACTCTATGAACTTTTAAAAACTCAAAAGTTTATCTAGAAATCATAGAATATAGGATAGGTAATTCTTTTAGACATCCCTCCGGAGTAGCTTCATATAAAAAATTTGCAAGTAATGATTTTAAAAGCTCCCCCCTCAAATATTCAAATTCGTCAATAGTAAATCCACTACTTCAAACTTTAAAAACTCTATTATTCTTCAAGATAAATGAAATTTAAAACAAAAGAACTAGTTCATGAATTAAAACATCACTTACCCTTTACAGCATTTGCAACAATTTTTGCAATTCTAATTATTTTAATAATCAATTTTTTTCTTAAAAAAGAGATTTCAGAGTCTGCATTTGAAATTTTTCACCCCCTTCATGTTCTTGTCTCGGCAATTGCAACTTCAGCAATGTTTTATAAATATAAAAAAAATATTTTTCACTCCATCTTGGTTGGAATTTTTGGAGCAGTAATAATAGGAACACTCAGCGACGTAATCTTCCCTTATTTAGGCGGGTCAATTCTAAACATAAAACTCTCACTTCATTTACCAATTATTTCAGAATATAAAATAATTTTAACTTCTGCATTTATCGGAGCAGTCTTAGGAATTTTGACAAAACAAACAAAAACTCCCCATCTCATTCACGTCTTCCTTTCTGTCTTTGCAAGTTTAACTTATCTAATCACATTCTCCCAATCTTCAGGAATTCTATTCCTCACAAAATCATTTATCATCGTATTTGTTGCGGTAGTAATTCCTTGCTGCATCTCCGATATTGTATTCCCTTTCTTTTTTTTAGGAAAAAAGATTAAACAATGTGCTTGCTCAAATGACAATTAGAAAAATCCCTGAAATGAAACCAGAGTTTAAACAGCGAATGCAGGAACTCCTTCCAGAAAAAGAATTTGAAGAATACAAAAAGATTTTAAAACAACTTCCAGTAAAATCAATTCGTTGTAATCTCTTAAAAATAACCCCCGAAAATTTAAAAGAACAACTTGAAAAAAACTATAGATGGGAGATATCTCAGCCTTGGAAAGACTATCCCGAAGTAATGATTGTGGAAGGAAATCTACAACCTGGAGAACTAGGTAGAGCACTTGAACATTTGTTAGGTTATTACTATATTCAGGAACTTGCCTCTATGCTTCCAATAATCGCATTAAAACCAAATCCAAGTGAAAGAATTTTAGATTTATGCGCTGCTCCAGGGAGTAAAACAACACAAATAGCTTCTGAGATGAAAAACACAGGAACAATTATTGCAAATGAACCCAACCTAGGAAGAATTAAAATCCTTGCTTCAAATCTCGAAAGATGTGGTGTAACAAACACAATTCTAACACGTAGCGACGGAATTAAACTTTGCAGAAAATTTAAAGAAGAAGGAATAAAATTCGACAAAATCCTAGTAGACGCTCCTTGTTCAGGAGAAGGAACTCTTCGTTCAAGCCCAAAAACATATTTTATGTGGAATCCCCGAACAATTAAGTCATTATCTAAACTACAAAAAAAGCTTTTCTCTTCTGCATTTGAAATTTTAAAAACAGAAGGAGAAATAATTTACAGCACATGCACCCACGCACCAGAGGAAAACGAAGCAATTGTAGATTGGGCATTAGAAGAATTTAAAGAAAGAATAGAGATTCAAAAAATCGTCCTCCCAATAAAGGCTCGCGAAGGAGTTGAGAAATGGCATGATAAAGAATATCGAGAAAATGTAAAACACTCATGTAGAATATACCCCCAAGATAATAACACAGAAGGTTTTTTTGTAAGTAAATTTAGGAAGGTAAAATGAATAAAATTTTCATATTCGGAATTTCGGGATCAGGAAAAACAACTTTTTCAAAAAGGCTAGGAGATAAATTAAAAATAAAGGCATATGACTTAGATGATATGTACTTCAAAGAAGGTAAAGAATATATTAACAGGGACAGAAAAAAGCGAAACAAAATATTAGAAAAAATAATAAAAAAGAAAAATTGGATCATCGAAGGATCCCACACAGAGGAATGGATTTCACCAATTTTTAAAAATCTAGACCTAATCATAGTGATTGATACTAAACTCTCAATTTGTAAAAGGAGGATTATAATGAGATCTATAAAACGAAAATTTACAGGAAGCAAAAAAGAAAAACTTCCATTTGTAATAAAAATGATTAAAAAATTCGTTAGTACAGAAATGAGGACAAAAAAACTAACTGAATTAAAAAAGCTAAATAAAAGAAAAACAAAAGTGATTATCCTCAAAAATAAAAAACAAATAAATAATTTTATAAATTCTCTAAAATGACCTTTCAAATACTAAACTCAAAAGAAAAAGAAAAAATATTTATCCAATTAAAAGAAAATTTCGGAATCTCAAAACTTCAGGGAATCTTAACAAAATCCGGAAAAGAAAAAATATTTTTATTTCAAGGGGATTTCACAGTTGAAGAGATTCAAAATTTAGAGAAAATTGTTCCAGTAGAAAGAATTGGAATTTATTTTGCAAAGTATCTTTCAAACAACGAAGTAAAACTAAGCCTCGATGGAGTTGAACTTTTAAAAAATCAAATAACTAAAAATATTTTAGAATTAAATAAAGAACAAGCTCAAGAATGGATGTCAGGAAACGAGATTCCGATTAAGACAAACTCTAGAAATTTTTTAATTATAAAATATCAAGATTATCTCTTGGGAACAGGAAAGGCGTCTGAAGAAAAAATCACAAATTTTATTCCAAAGGTTAGAAGATTAAAATTAAGATAAACCAACAATTTCTTAAACCCATTTAAACTGCTTATTTCATGAACAAGGAAAAAATCATGCAGGCAGGAAAAATAGCATCTCAAATAAAAATATATGCAAAATCAATTGTAAAAAAAGACACCCCCCTTTTAGAGATCGCAGAAAAAATAGAAAATAAGATAATAAGCTTAGGAGGAAAAATAGCATTTCCCACAAATCTTTCTATAAATGAAATTGCAGCACACTACACTCCAAGTTACAACGACGAAACAAAAGCACACGGACTTTTGAAAATAGACTTCGGCGTGCATATAAATGGTTGGACAGCAGACACAGCATTTTCTATTGACTTAGAAGATTCAGAAGAGAATAGGAAATTAATCTCGGTTTCTGAACAAGCATTAAATGAAGGTATAGAAAAAATAAAATTAAACACAACAACTTCGGAAATTGGAAAAATAATTGAAAAAACAATTTCAGAAAAAGGTCTCCAACCAATCATAAACCTCTCAGGGCATTCTATGGAACAATATGACTTACATTCGGGTGTAACAATTCCGAATATAGATGATAAGAGAGAAATTATAATTGAAAAAGGACTTTATGCAGTTGAGCCGTTCACAACAACAAAAAACGCAACAGGCCATGTCCACGAAGGTGCACCGTCGGGAATTTATTCATTATCCAATCCAAAAAATCCACGAACCTCAATAGCAAGAGAAATTTTAGAATTTATTGAGAAGGAATATTCAACACTCCCCTTCTGCTCAAGATGGTTAATAAAAAAATTCGGAACACGAGCATTAATTGCTCTGCGTGAATTAGAAAACCTCGGAATAATTTATCAATTTCCTCAATTAATTGAATCTGCAAAATGCAAAGTCGCTCAAAGTGAGGACAGTGTTTTAATAACTGAAAAAGAAAAAATTATTACTACAAGATAAACAACCCCTCTCTCCAAAACTATCCCAAATAACTATTTCCATTTTCAGGAAGAGCTGCTTTTGCTGACCTTAAAAAATTATCCTCAATTTTCTGATAAGTATCAATTGTAGATTTTGTAACACTTGGCTTGATTTTTTTCAGAGCCTCTTCAAAATATTTTGGTTTAACTTCTTTTGCATCGATAGATTCTCTCAAAGCCAACATTGCTGCTTCCCTCACTAAAGCTTCTAAATCTGCTCCAGTATAACCATCTGTTTTTTTAGCTAAACTTTTAATTAACTCATCTTTTGATTTGATAGGAGTATTCTTTGTGTGAATCCTTAAAATTAATTCCCTCCCTCTTTCATCAGGAGTAGTAACTAATAAAATTTTGTCAAACCTTCCTGGTCTTAAAAGAGCAGAGTCTAACATATCTGGCCGATTTGTAGCTCCGATAATAATCACATCTTTCAAATCTTCCAATCCATCCATTTCAGCTAATAATTGATTCAAAACTTTCGCATCTTCAACAGAAGCCACGGAATCGGAATTTCTCCTTTTTCCAATTGATTCAATCTCATCAAAAAATACAATACAAGGAGAAACCTGTCTCGCTCGTGCAAACATTTTCTTAATTCCTGCATGTGAATCATTAACCCATTTGCTCAAAAGCTCAGGCCCTTTAACTTGA
>CAZUQL010000021.1:0-9818 GCA_964622565.1 Candidatus Woesearchaeota archaeon
CGACAAAATAGAAAAACTTCTTTTATCCGACCAAACGAAACGACAGCGAAATTAAAACTTCGCATAACCAAGGATAAAAGGTTCGCGAGGCTCACGAAAATTTTTCTATTTACTGGGGTCTAAAAAATAAATGTGCATTTATACTTCTATCTTGGGTGTTTCTTATAATAGATTCTAATAAATCTTTTGTATGGCTTTGGTAATCTACAACTAAGGTGTCCTCTTTTTGTAAATCTAAAGAGTGTTCTATAAGGAGCGTTGATAATCTTTCTTCCATATCTTTGGCATTATGATAAGATTTATATACTTTTTTATAATTCTAAAATTATGGATATTAGACTAGCAATAAAAGAAGATATAAATTTGTTTATACCCCTAAAACAAGAATTTAATAATGATTATGGAATTTCTGAAAAATCAGAAAATTTTATCATTGAAGAATTTGAAGATTACATCAATAAGGGATGTATTACAGTTGCAATTATTAATTCTAAGATAATAGGTTATCTTGCCGGGATAATTGAAGAAGATATATATGAAAGATTTGGACATATTGGAGAAGTCTTTATATCAAAAAATTTTAGAAATAAAGGAATTTCAACGAAATTAAAAGATAAATTCATTGAATTTCTTAAATCAAAAAAAATTAATTTGTGTAGAATAGACGTTAATCCAAATAACCCTGCTCAAGAAGCTTATAAAAAGTGGGGTTTTGAGATAGATAAATATAGAATGAGTTTAAATTTTTAACATTTACTAAAAACCTCTTCTTTTTTTAGGAAAAAGAAGCAAAAAGCACGCGTCTCTCTAATTCCTCGCCCCCCAAATACGAGATTTAAATTTTCTAAATGCCGAAAGAAAAAAATTGCTTCGCCTCTATCCTGTTCCACCCCCCACATTTCACTCTCCAACAATAAACAAATTATATAAACTCCATCAGATCCATCCTATTATGACAATCTACTCTCATTCGCGTTTAAGTTGTTTTGAACAATGTCCTTATAGATTTAAATTAAAATATATTGACAAAATAATTCCTGAAATTGAACAAACAATTGAAGCTCACCTAGGAAAATCAGTTCACGAAGCACTTGAATGGCTCTACACCCAGGTAAAATCAAGATCAACTCCAGAAATAGAAAAATTAATTGACAAATATTCTGAAATATGGATTAAAAATTTTAAACAAAACATTGAGATTGTAAAAAAAGAATTTACAGAAAAAGATTATTTCAATAAAGGCATACAATTTTTAGTAGACTACTACTTAAAACATAGTCCCTTTGAAGACAACACTTTAGAAATAGAAAAACAAATAACACTAAACTTAGACAAAGAAGGAAAATACAAAATTCAAGGGTTTATAGATAGATTAACATTAAACCAAAAGACCGGAGAATACGAAATTCATGACTATAAAACTGCAGGTTCTCTCCCTTCAAAGGAAAAAATAGAAAATGACAGGCAACTTGCATTATATTCTCTCGGAATAAAAGAAAAATTCGGATATGATAAAGAAGTTTGCTTAATCTGGCACTACTTAAATTTTAATCAAAAAATATGTTCAAAAAGAACAAACATCCAACTTGAAAAATTAAAACAAGAAGTAATCAACTTGATAAAAGAAATAGAAGAAACAAAAGAATTTCCTGCAAAAGTATCCCCGTTATGCAATTGGTGTGAATATAAAAACATCTGCCCAACATTCAAAAATTCCAATTAATTTAAATAATCTAATTTCTATTTTTAAAAATGTGTAATCAATGTATAATCAACCCGGTTTATGAGTTCACAAATAAGCGAACTCTTTGCAAGACTTGTTTTGTTAGGTGGTTTGAAAAAAAATTCTTCTACACTTTAAGAAAATTCTCCTTAGTTACAAAATCAGATAAAATAAAAACTTCAAATTCAAAAGATATTAGAAATGTTGTATTAAAAGAATTAATCAAAATTTACAATTCTAAAGTTCCAAAAAAATCAGAGAAGACAACTCTCAAAATTGCAAACTTTCAAACAACAGACTCAATTGCATATTCAATAACTAAAGATTTATTTAAAAATAAATTATCCAACAAATATTTACCAAAATTAAAAAATAAAATAAATCCTCTCTATCTTTTTTTAGACAAAGAAATTTTGCTTTATGCAAATTTAAAAAAATTAAAATTCTCAAATAAAAAACAAAAAAATACAAAACTTCCTCAATTAGTAAATAAACTTGAAGAAAAACATCCCGAAATTAAACATGCAATTATTCAAAGTTATTTAAAACTGTATTAATTTTTTCCTTCTAAACTCTTAATAAAACGAGAAATAAATTTATCGTCAGACTTATGCCTTAAAGATTTTATTTTATAAAAATCAGTTCCAGATTTGGTTTCCTTTTCAGTTCGAATTTCTGATCTAGATGCATTTTTCATTTCCTCTGATATCAAAATTTCACTTCGTGAAAGAGACGCTATCTTCTTCGCCTTAGACATAAAACTTCCTAAGCTCATAAAAACCAATCTTCCCTCTTCAATCTTCGAAATCATTTCTCCAATATGAACAGACAAACCATAATCAAAAATTTGTTTAAATAAAGTATTATGCTTATCTAAAATATTTTTAACATCAAATGCGAAATCAATTAACAATCTTTCGTGCTTAAATGATCTTGTAACAACAGGACTCGCGATAAAAAATACATAATCTGAATTCTCATAAATCTTCAGTTTTCTTTCTTCAGCCAAAGTAATAATACTCTGAAGTGTAGCTGAAACATTAGATTTATTCTTTAAAATTTCAGAATAATTATTCAACTTTAAACAAACAACTCCATTCTTCTGTCTTTCTCCTCTTATTGAAAGAGACAATTCAGAATTTGAACCAAGGAGTAAACCAGAATAATTTAATGGTTTTTTATCAACTTTTTTTTTAAATTTAATATCTTTTAATCTTCCTATAAAACTTTTTTGATAGCCTTTTTTTGCAAAAATAAAAACAGTTATCCCCAAGATAACAATAACAAACAACCAAACAATAATCTTAGTTAATGAATTGCTTGCACCAATCTCTTTGACTGAAATAACTTTTCCTGTTAAAGAAACTGCAGAAGAAACAGAATTATCGTCGTCATAAACTTCAATTTGATATTCCCCCTTTGGTGCAGTTAATGTATATCTTCTACTTTCTTGAACCGCTAAATAAGGCTTTACATTTACTAATTCCTCTCCAATTTTGACTAAAACAGTTTTATTATATGGAACATTTCCTTGATTTGTCAAGATTAAAGTTTGGTTAATAATCTCAATTCCAACTTTTTCAACTTTTAAAATTTCAAAAGTGGACTCAGCAGAAAGTTTATTTGAAACAGCATAAACTTTCCATTTTGCAGGAGGAGTAAACGACTCAACTGAAAAAGAAAATAACTCTCCAGTTAAAATTTCTACTTGACTTAAAATTTTATCTTTCTCATCTTTAACTGTTAAAATAGAGGAAGCTTCCATTGGCTTTCCTGTTTGGTCATGTAATACCAACTTAACACTTAAATCTGTCCCAGGTTCAATTTCATCGTTCTCAAACACAATTTCAAAACTTGTTGGAATTTGTTGAATCAGAAGATTTACACTTGTAGTTCCAATATTTGTTTTTTCATCATCTTCATCTAATTCATAAGCTTCTAATTCAAGAGCATAAGTTCCGGATTCTAAATTTGAAGGAAAAGAAATTTCTGCATTAAAATTACCCTCGCTGATTGAACTTATTTGCTCTAATTTTACTTCTCCAGACTCATGAGTAAATTTTAAGTTTAACCACCCACTAGAAGCTTTTGAATTTTCCTTTATTGCAGTTCCTCGAAAAACAATACTTTGTGAAGGCTTAAATTCTCTTTCTGTTGTCTCAAGATTCAAAACAATTAAATCTGAAATTTTAAATTGATTACTTAAAACATAATCTCCGTCAAGGATTCCTTTAATTTTACAATCTCCTCTTTGGTTTCCAATAACTTCGGGGGATAAAATTAAACCAGACTCAATTTTCTTTTCTGCCCCTGCAACTAAAACAATCCCATTTTTATAAAAATTTGTTTCAACACCATTACAAATTAAATTCATTTGAAACAAACCAGACAAACCAACAGCAGATTTAATCACAACAGGAATATCAAAAGAATCCCCAAGATTATAAATTTCATCCATTGTCTTTTCAATAATAATTTCAGATGAAACTAACGAAATCAAAAATACACTTAAAACAAATAAATAAATTATCTTCCTCATTTTATAAATCAAAGAAGGAGGTATTTATAAATATTTAGTTGAAATTCCAGAAGTTTTATAAATTCAGAATCTATAAATTAACATGAAAAAGCAGGTTGTAAACCCCTATTCAGTTGAAGGTTCAATTGATTATGATAAACTAATAACTGAATTTGGAGTTAAAAAAATAACCCCCGAAGTTCTAAAAGAAATACAAGGATTCACCGGAGAGCTTCATCCCTATCTAAAAAGAGGAATTTTCTTTGCTTATCGAGATTTAAAAAAAGTTTTAGATGATTTCAAAAAAGGCAAGAAATTTTTCCTTTATACTGGACGAGCTCCCTCCGGCCCAATTCACCTAGGTCATATAAGTGTTTGGTTATTTATGAAATGGCTTCAGGAGAAATTTGATGTAGAAGTATGGTTTCAATTTCCAGATGAAGAAAAGTTTTTATTTAAACAAGATACAAAATGGGAAGATATTCAAAAGTGGACTCATGAAAATATCTTAGATGTCATTGCTCTTGGGTTTAATCCTAAAAAAACACATTTCTTAATTGACACAAAACACGCAGGAATAATGTATCCTGAAGCAATTAAAGTTGCAAAAAAAATTACTTTTTCATCTATAAAAGCAGCTTTTGGATTCACAGATTCAAACAACATCGGAAGCATATTTTATACTGCAATGCAGACGGTTCCTATTTTTTTACCGAATATTTTAAATAAAAAAAATGAAAATTGTTTAATTCCACTTGGAATAGATCAAGACGTCCACTTCAGACTTTCAAGAGACATTGTAGAAAAATTAGGACATAAAAAACCTGCAATAATCCATGCAAAATTTATGCCCCCCCTAACTGGGACAGAGGGGAAAATGTCCTCTTCAAACCCAGACACAGCAATTCTTTTAACTGATTCGCCAAAAGAAGTTGCCCGTAAAATCAACAAATACGCGTTTTCAGGAGGACAGCCAACAATTGAAGAACACCGAAAAAAAGGCGGAAATGTTGAAGTCGACGTCGCATGTCAATGGTTAAAATACTTTGAAGATGACGATAAAAAACTCGCAGAAATTTATGAAAAATACTCAAAAGGGGAATTATTATCTGGTGAAGTTAAAAAAATTCTCATAGATAAAATAAATGAAATTCTTACAGAACATCAAAAACGTAGAAAAAACGCAGAGAAGTTAATTAATCAGTTTGTTTGGAAAAGTTGAAGAAGTATTAACAAAATTAAAAGAACTCTAATCCCAATAATTTTAAAAACACCCCACCCGCAAATTTATAAATATTAATTCTCTTACTAATTTATGAAAATACTAAACCTTCATTGTGATTATATAAAGTTCAAACCCCTAAAAAAAGCTCTTCAAAAAATTGAATCCTTAGATGAAAAAGAAAAAAAAGAGATTCACGTAACAGACCCGCTAGTAGTTTTAACTGCAGTTGAAAAAAAAGATAGCAATATAGAATTAGTTGTTGAAAAATTAATAAAAGAGGTAAAAGAAATTGCAGATTCAGTAGGTGCTGAAAACATTGTTCTATACCCTTATGCTCATCTTTCAAGTGAACTTGCCGACGCTGAAACCGCAATAGAAATTCTCGCAAAATCAGCAAAAGGTTTATCAAAATTCTTCAATGTTTCTCAAGCTCCTTTTGGATATTACAAAGAATTTGAATTAAAAGTTAAAGGCCATCCTCTTTCAGAACTTTCAAGAGAAATAAAAATTGAGGGAAATGAAGCTGAAGAAACCTTCGATCCAAAACAACTTCTCAAAGAAATCTCAAAATCAAAACTCGACACTTCAAAATTAAAAGAAAACGACCACAGGATTATTGGAAAACAAATGGATTTATTCTCGTTCAATGAAGTTGCTCCAGGAATGATTTTCTGGCACAACAATGGACTAATTATTTACAACGAATTAATCAAATTCTGGAGAGAAATGCATCGAGATTATTCTTATCAAGAAATCAAAACACCCCAAATAATGGATTCAAAACTCTGGAAAATTTCCGGGCACTGGGAGAAATACAAAGAAAATAATTTTACAACAGAATATGAAAAGAGAAAATTTTTAGTCAAACCAATGAATTGTCCGGGAGGAATGTTAGTTTACAAAAACTCTCCAAAATCCTACAAAGACCTTCCATTAAGAGTTGGTGAAATTGGAATGGTCCATCGGGTTGAACTTTCTGGAGTATTGGCTGGTTTGTTTAGAGTTATTCAATTCACTCAAGACGACGCCCACATATTTTGCACTGAAAAACAACTTGAAGATGAAATTGCACTAGTAATGGAAATAATTGATTTATTCTATAAAAAGTTTAATTTGCAATTTGACCATGTAGAACTTTCAACTCGTCCAGAAAAAAGAATTGGAAACGACAAAGAGTGGGATGTTGCAGAATCAACTCTTAAAAATGTTTTAATAAAAAAGAAAATGAATTTCAAAATCAACGAAGGTGACGGAGCATTTTACGGACCAAAAATAGACTTCCACATCAAAGACTCTTTAGGAAGAACCTGGCAATGTTCAACAATTCAATTAGACTTTGCAATGCCTGAAAGGTTTGATTTAGAATATACTTCAAAAAATAATTCCAAAAAAAGACCAATAATGTTACATAGAGTAATCTACGGAAGTCTTGAAAGATTTATTGGAGTCTTAATTGAATCTTCACGAGGATGGATGCCAACATGGCTCGCGCCAATTCAAGTTAGAATAATTAATTTCACAGATAGAAACCAAAACTATGCAAAAGAAATTTTAGAAAAACTAAAATCAGAGATTCCAAATCTCCGAGTTGATTTTGACTTTGAGCAAAAAACAGTTCCTTCAAAAATCAAAGAATCATCACTAATGAGAATTCCTTATGTTGTAGTTGTCGGAGACAAAGAACAAGAAAATAATTCTTTAGCAGTTCGAATTAAAGGAAGCAGAGAAATTCAAAAGTTTTCAATTGAAGAATTTATTTCCAAGATAAAGAAAGAACTTGAAGAACGATTATAATCAAAAAACTTATAACCCCCTTAAATTTCTAAATTTTATGAACTTACAGTTTTACAAAGAAAAACTTGAACAGCTTGAAGAGTTTCAAAAATTTAAAAAAGAAAATCCTACAGCGTATTTCTGCTCTGCGTTTTTCTCAATAGATAAATCAGAAAAAACCCAAGACAACAAACAGCATCTTGATTTTTATGTTCCTGAAAAAAACCAAATTTTCAGTTTTCAATTAGAAGAATCAAAACTCGTTCCCCTCCCAATTATTGAAAATGCCCCAACGCCAGAAAAACTTGTTGGAAACTCAGAAATATCATTAAAAGAAATAGAAGAATTAATTATAAAAAAGATGCAAAACGAAAACATAACAAACTCAATTCAAAAAATACTTTTTTCATTTCAACCGTTTCAAAATAAAGATTTCTGGATTGGCACGATTTTCATTTCAGGACTTGGCATGATAAAAACTCACATTGACGATTCAACAAAACAAATAACCCACTTTGAAAAAAAATCTCTAATGGATATGGTTAATATTTTTAAAAAATAAAATTATCTTTTAATTTAATAATTCTCTAAATTTTATTCCTGCTGTCTTTCAATACTCTTTAGAGTTCCAATCGGAAGAACTTCTTTGTAAACTGGAACAACTACAACTCTCGACTCTCTCTGAAGAATAATGTGGAACCCAGATATCTTTGTAATCTACTTTCTCTATCTCTTAATCTTTGAATAGTTTTTCCATCCATTTTCAAAAGCTATCAGAACTCTTTTTCCTATTGATTCTCACTTAAACCTTTTCTTTCTCTTATTTTTCTAATAACATCAGCTTGCAAACTCGGGGGTATTTTTTCAAATATCTGATCTTTCAAACTTGAAATTCCTCGTCCTTCTGTTGCACTTCTTAAATCTGAACTCCACCCAATCATCTCCGCAACAGGAAGCTTTGCATCTACTTCTGCAGTTCCTCCATCTTGTCTCATATCTAAAATCTGTCCTCTCTTACCTCCAACTAATTTAGTAACTGCCCCCATAAAAGATTCAGGACAATCTATAACATGAATCTGAAGGGGTTCTAATAAAGTTGCACCTGCTGCTTTCATAGACTCTGAAATCGCTTCTCGCACAGCAGGATAAACCTGGGCGGGTCCACGATGAATTGCATCTTCATGAAGCTTAATATCCATTAAAGAAATTTTCATTTTAGAACACGGCTCCCTAGCCAATGGCCCTTGATTCATAACCATTTCAAATGCATCTAAAACCATTTCAATAACTTCACCAATATGGACTTCTCCTCTTGTCTCATCCAAGAAAACATTTCCTTTGTAAATGTTCCGAATACATTTAACCTCATCATTAGTCCAACCTAAAGAAGAATATTGTTTCAAAACATCTGAAGTATTTTTCTTAATTCTTCCTGTTGGAACCTCACCAAGTTCAATAGATTTACTTGCAACATCATCTAAAGGACTAATCTTAATAAAAAAACTATTGTGTTTATTTGGCGACCGACCCTCTGCAACAGGAGAGGCCTTTGAAACAGTTTCATTATAAACAATAATTGGATTACCCATTTTAACTTCCAAACCCTTTTCATTCTTAATTCTCCCTTCAATAATTTCCAAATGAAGTTCTCCCATACCAGAAAGCAAACTCTCTCCAGTCTCTTCATTAATCTCTATTTTTATAGAAGGATCTTCTTTTCCCACTTTTCTCAAAACCTCAATCAACTTTGGCAAATCTGCAGTTCGAACAACTTCAATAGACTTTGTAATAACCGGTTGGAACAGATGTTTAATTTCTTCAAAAGGAGTTTCTTGTTTTAAAGTCACAGTCTCTCCAACATCAATATTCAAACCAGTAATTGCTAAAACATTTCCTGCAGGAACTTCGTCGAGTTGCTCAGGTTTAATTCCATTATAAACAAAAACTTGTTGAATTTTTCCAGGCTTTCCAGTATTATTAGAAAAAACTTCCATACCCGGTTTTACTGTTCCTGAATAAAGTCTTCCTGCACAAATTTCTTTTCCTGACTTAGGTTCAATAACAATATTTGTAACAACAAATGCCAAATCTCCATCCCTCCTACAATTAATTAAATCTTGTCCTAACTTACTGTCAATATCTCCTTTCCAAATTTTGGGAATTCTATACTTCTGAGCTTCAACAGGATTTGGAAGATGTTTAACAGCCATATCTAAAATAACTTCATGAAGAGGAGCATTTTCCCAAACCCATTTATCTCTTTCTTCCGGAGTCATAGAACCATCATATAATCGATAAATATCCTTAAAACTAACTCCCTTCTTCTGCATAAACTGAATTGAAAGAGCCCAATTTTCCCTTGCTGAACCAAATGCAACACTTCCATCTGAAACACTAACTTTCCATTTTTCTCGATAATCTTTTTCTGCAATTTGTTCAATAAGAAGATTAAACTTTTCAATAATTTTCATAAATCTTTCTTGCATTTGCTCAGGAGTTACTTTTAACTCATTGATTAATCTATCAACTTTATTTATGAATAAAACAGGTTTTACTCTCTCTTTCAAAGCTTGTCTTAA
>CAZUQL010000022.1:0-9533 GCA_964622565.1 Candidatus Woesearchaeota archaeon
TTTGTTTGTTCTTATAATGTTTTTCTAAATCTATAATTTCTTGATCCTTAATCTCTGAAACTTTTTTTAAAAAATTCATAAAACTTCCATAATAATAAACAAGTAATTCCAAACTATAGCCTGAAAAACCCTTGATATACGATTCTGCACCATAGCATTTTTGTGCATAACAAAAAGCCTTTGCAAGTTTTATCCCGTCGATGATACTTTGCCTTTTTATTTTTTTCTTAATATAAAGAACATGGGAATAAGACAAATCTGTGACATTTCTTGCTTGGGATGGTTTAGTTATTTTTAGAACCGGAACAATTTCAACTTCCACGTTTTTCTCTAATCTAACCTTAAAGTAATCTCTTGACCCATGAACAGTTTCAACATCTGTAAAATCTAAAATCTTTTTTGAAAGCTCTTGAATTTCTTTTTCAGAATACTTTTTATTAAACCTCAAAAAAACATCTACATCATAATTATTTTTTTTAATTAATGTTCCTTTTGCAAAACTTCCTCCGATAAACACCCCCACATCAAGTTTTTTATGCTGAATACTCTCTTTGGTATTTTTTAAGAATTCTTTTAATTTTTTATTTATTTGGGATATATCTTTTGAAGAGTCGATATCCTCTAAAACTTTTCCTAAAACCTCTTTTAATTCCATCAAAATTAAAACTCATCTGCCTTTTTAATCTTTACCGATATTATTAATAGAAGGATTTAAGTCTATAATATATTTCCCCTCTTCAATTTTGTAGATTAATGGTCGTTCTTTCTTGAATAAATTTACAATATCAATTTCAAACTTACCTTGGCCCACTGCCCGAACAGACTCTAAATCAAGAATTACTGGTTTCTCATCATCTTTGATTCCTGCAATATCTCGAATGTCCTTTTCAATTTTCTTCTTCTCTTCTTGAGGCAACTCAATTAACTCATTCTTTAATTTTTCATATTGTTCATCTTTAATATAAAAAAAGAATTTACTCTTACATTTACTACATCCCTCTAAAAGCTCCTTGCTTCCAGCAGGATAAAGTTCTCCACAATGAACACACTGGTGAGGCATAGAATCTAAAAACAAAACTAGTTAATAAAATTATTGGTTCAGAAGAAGTTCAATTTTTTTAGGATTTCGTTTAATTTCTTTAACAATTGTAGCAGGACCAATTATTGTTATTGCTCCCAAATCCCCCCCACTTATCATTTTTGTAATTCTACTTCTAAATTTAGAAAAGATTCCTCCTACACCATTTTCAGAAATAACTGCTAATTCAATTCCCCTAAAGTTCTTAACATGTTCCACCATCGCCATTGTATCTCCAATTAATCTCGTCTCTTCTTCAGGATTTAATCTCCCTTGTAAAATCAGAATATTATTTCCCAAAACAATTTTCAAAATCTTTCTAATCCTTTCATCACTATCAATACCCCTCATCTCGGAGTAAGGTAAAAACTGAATAGCAAATCCTTTTATCTTCATTCCTCTTTTTTTCTTCATCTTATTTTCGTTTTTTTGCAAGTTTAAATATTTCCTTGTAAAATTGATCTAAATTTTCCCCATACTTTGCACTAATTCCTACAACAGGATATTCTGGAAATGCTGATTCTATTTTTTTCATGTCTGCTTTTCTTAAATCCGTTTTATTTGCAACAATTAAAACAGGTATTTTTCTTGCTACTAAATTTCCAATGATAGTTATATTCACCTGATTATATGGATTTTCTGTTGCATCTAAAACAACAACTACTGCATCCATGTCCTCGAGCCATTTAATGGATTCAACAATTCCGTGAGTTGCTTCCTTTGCTCTCTTCTTAGCATCTGTTTTTTTCATCTTGAACTTTAAGAAATCTTCATAATCAATTCTCGTTGCAATTCCAGGCGTATCAACTAATTTAAATGTCATGGATTTACCTTTATACTTTATCTCCACTTTTTCTTTAAATTGAACTGTTCGTGTCTCATGAGGAATTTTGCTAACTTTTCCAATTGGCTCTCCTGTAAAATCTCTGCAAATTCTATTTGCTAAACTAGTTTTTCCTGCATTTGGAGGCCCGTAAAATCCTAACTTAACCTCTTTTTCTCCTTTAAACCACCCTGAAAAAATCTTCTTAAAAAAGTTTCCAATCATTTTCATATCTTTCTGTATCTTGCTTATTTATTAAATCTTTCTATTAAAAAAGCGATTATTTGAAGGTCCTCCTTTCTTTTCTTTTTTCTTAAACATATTTACTACTTTTTCAACAGGAATTTCCGCCATTCCAGTGTTCTTTCCAAAATACCTTTTCATTGAATAATCAATTTGCTCTGAATTCCATCCTGCTTTCTTTAACTGTTTTCTAATCTCTCCCTCTTTTTGCCCTTGCCTTTTTGCATTATTAATATAATTAAATAAATTTATCAAGCTATTTTTATTCTTGAACAAATAAGCTTCGTATTTTTTCTTATACCAAATTTGCATTCCAATATAGACGATGATTCCAATTAAAATAACAAACGCTACAATTAAAGTAAACAAAACCCACCAATTTGTTTTTCCATCTAAAAGAATAGATTGTTCTTGAATTTCATATCTATTTAATTCAGGAGTTAAAAAAACAGGAACCTCTTCAAAACTAGTTATCTCTGTTGTGCTAAATCCAATATTATTACTCCCACTTAACCTAATTGAAACAAAGCCCTCTCCCTCTTTTTCTGAATAAATCTCTTTGAATTTCAAATCTTCCATCTCCTGAATAACTAAATAATAATTTCCTACACTTTCTTTTTCTGCAATATTAAAATTAAAAAAATCAATCAACGCTTCTGCTGAGTTTTCATAAATTAAACTATACTCTTCAAAACTTAATTTTGTATCTAAATTTTGATTATTCCAGTAATATAAATATTCTATATATTGAGTCTCATACCTTGAATCATAATCTCCCCCCTCTAAATCTTTAAACTCTTCTAAATCCACCACACTTTCTAAAGGATAAAATCCAAAATTATCTAAACTCTTAGTTTTAACAACAGACTCTGGAATTTTTGATTCTAAAACCTTGCCCATCAGTTCCACATAGTCTTCATCATTCTGCGCTTGATTGTACTCTCTTTGAAATTCACTAACTATCTCTTCAAGACTTAAAATATCAACAGCCTCTTTAATTTGCTCTTGTTTAAAACTATCTAATGAACTAATCTGACTTTGGATTGTTTTTATATTCTCTAACTTTTTTGTTATTGTTGTATTTAAAGCATCTTTTGGAGATTCAACTTGGATGTCATATTCTTTTGTTGTTTCAAATCCATCTTCGATTAAAGTTAATTTTAAAATATAATTTCCAATTTCTGGATAAATATGTTTTATACTATTACCCTCAGTTTCTGCAGTTGTGCCGTCGCCAAACTCCCACAAATATGAAATATCTTCTTCATCTCCATTTGTTTCAACTTGAAAATTAATTGGGTAAGCTGCAACTGCAATAGTTGGATGCAAACCAGTAATTTTAGAAATTTCAGAGATTTCAATATAATCATAAAAAACTTCTTCCCCATCAATTTCTAATTTAATTTTTTTACTTCCTGTACTTGAAGGAATACTAAAATTTGCTTTATCTAAAAAAACTTTTTGAAAATCCATTGTAACTAATGGAGCTTCTTTACTCAACTCGTAAATTTCTGTTGAAGATACAGTTCCAGAACCTTTTTTATAGACTGCACTTAAATTTGAAATTTTTATATTTTGAGATTTTTTTGAAATAATATTTACCGGAACAAAACAGCCCTTACTACAATTAATTTCTCCATATGATCCATATCTCCCCTCTAAGTAATCAAATGCTAAATCTGAAAAACTTTCTCCAGTTTGTAAATTATCTTCAATTGAAACTCCTCCAACTAAATCAAACTTTTTGGACTTTGCAAAAATGTCATATGCTCCTGTTTCAGTTGGCAAATACTCTGGATCATCATTAAATCCACATAACTCTGAAGGATTTGAATTTCCTTTAATTTTATAAGTTCCACTTCCACTTTTTGAAATACAAGTGTAATATTCTTCATCTTCTAATACTTGATAATTCACTCCACAAGAAATTTCGCTTCCACTTGTCGAAGCCTCCGGCAAAACACAATAAGCATCAACTGGATTTCCCTCTAAATTATAAAGTTCCATAGTCAACTCTCCAGTTCCAGACTGCTTTTTTACCCAAGCTCCTAATTCAAAACTTGGAGCAATTGATAGACGAACCCTTTGACAATAAGGACTATCCCCAATATAATATTCTTCTGAACTTTTTGAACTTTTAAAACAACCATAATTTGTCGAGCAAACTTCATTGTAACTTTTATTATTAATAAAATCTATTTCTTCATCATCAAGAATATCTACCTTTAGCTGAGGAGTGCAGGAAATTCCAGCATCACTCTCCAAATAAAATCTAATTGACTCAATTTCAGAGATTATTCCAGTAAATTTTATTCCTAATAATTTTTCCTGGTTTTCTGCTAAATAAAACTCTTGACTTAACCCCGAACCTTCATCTTCATATCGATCTAAACAATCAAATGGGTCACAAGAATAATCTAATTCATTTAACTTCAATAAACCTAACAACTCAATTTCATCCCCCTGATTTGTTTCAACAAGAACATCTCCAACTTCATCATCTAAACTCATATTTATCCAACCACGAAGATAATCCCCTAATGCATATTTTTCACTAAGGGAATATTCGGGATTTCCTAAATCCCCCTCAGTAAAACTATTTATTAAACTCAATAAAAAAACTAAACTAACTAAAACTATCAAACACCTCTTTAACATTTTATTTTTTATTTTTGAATCCTTTTAAAATTAAATAAATTAACCCAATCAAGACTAATGCTCCCACCATTTGATTTACTCCAAAAAATGGAAGCTGTGATGTTTTTGGGCAAGGAACAATATTTTCTCCTCCAATGCATTCTCCATGCTCGTTGTTTGGGTCATAATGGCAAGAAGAACTATCACAATAATATAATTCATCATTTTGGTACTCTGAAGTTAAGGGAAGAACATTCAAAATGTCCCAGGTCCAAACTCCAGACCAACCATAACTTAGATACCCATCTTCACAAGTATCTCCCCCGCTTTCTTCAAAATAATTGCAAGTTCCAATTTTATCTGGTGCATTAGTACAAACTCCTCCTACTGAAATATCATATGAAGCAGTACAAGTGTTTTCATCATCATCCCACTCACAAACACAATCATCTAAATAACTATAACATCCGTCTGTAAAATCACTTACTTTATCATAACAAGTTTTTTCATCCTCTCTTTTATCACTCACTGAATTTAATGCAACCCACTCAGGAATATCTTCCATATTACATTCTGATTCTACATAATCTTCACAAAGCAAATCTTCTGTTTCTTCGCACAAGCCTGTTTCATGATTACACGCCTCATAATTTGGACAGCACTCTCCAACACCAGAGATATAACACCCCTCATCTAAAACTTCTCCTGAAGTAGAAATCCACTCGCCTGTTTCGATATTGCAAGTTGTGTCAGAATAAGAAACTATAAAATTATTTAATGTGCTACCTTCTGCAATAAATGTTTGAAGATTATAATATTTTAAATTCAAACTAACCCATTTATCTCCGGGAAAAAAGAATCTTTCTAATTCTACAATGTCTTCATCCCCCCTTCCTGATTCAGGAGAATTATCTGAAAAATCCCAAGAGAATTCAAGATTTGACGATTCTAAATCTTCTGCATTTGAGCTATCAATTATCACTACTGCTCCGTTTTTTGTTCCAAAGGTTTGACTCGGGCACACCCCAAATAAACATTCTATTGTTCCATCTGCTTTTTCTTCAACACCATAACTTCCGTCAGCACTAATATAAACTAATCCGTCTGTGGTTTGTAACCTTGAATAAGGAGAAGGAGCAGAAATATAAGCTAACACATAAGGGGACTCAATTGTCAAAATTGAAATTTGAGAAACACTCTGAAGAGCTCTCCCATCTTTTACATACAATTTAATTGTTTTTTGTCCAGGAGTTAAATACTTTACAGAAATATTTTGATTTAAACTTTCTAAGATGTAACTTGAATATGTTCCACTTTTTCCTGAAATCTCCACTTCTCCTCCAAACTCCCATTTAACCTCAGTAATTGAGTCATCACTATCGTTACTTACTTGAGAAAATTTAATCCAATCATTTGAAGAAGTTTTTGTGAAGTAAACTTGTTTATCTTTTGGGCTTTGAATACTTAAGGAAGGTTTTGAGTTCTTTTCCATATCTACAATTTCCATATAATTACTTTCTAACCCTTCGTATTTAAAATAAAAATCATTTAAATCTCCAAATAAAAATCCTTTTGCTGTGTCAATATCTGCCTGACTAATTGTCCAAATTCCTGTTGCTGTTCCTTCAGAATCTGCTGTCAATTCTACATCTCGAATATAATCGTCTGGATTAAAAATTGTTGCATCATATTCATAAATTTTAACATTAATAGTTTCACCTAAACTCAACCCAGTGTCTTTCCATTCTAGCTTAACAGTGTCTCCTTTGTATGCAACTTTTTCTGGGAAACTATCCCCTTCTCCGGGTTTTCCTAAATAAATTCCTGTTAAAGTCTTCCAGTAAGCATCTCCTTCTGTAGAAACTGAATTCAAAACACAGCAAATTTTTATGGGATAATTTGAATCATCTCCAAGTGAAATATGTGAATTTGTTTCAGAATAAACACTAGCAAAAACTGTCTCTTCTTCTGAGCAATACTCCCCTAATGAAACATCTCTATAATTACAAACTAAATCTTCATAACAAATCGGAGTGTTATAATAACCTGTTTTTATTGTTGAAACATGAGAATTAAAATCTGAACCTAACCAAATAAATAGGTTCTCTGGAATTCCGTCGCTGTTTTCATCCACACAATTATGAATTGTTGAAGACTGAACATTATAATTTGGAACGCAAATATCTACATTATAATTTGCATTGTTCCATAGTGCTCCATGTGAATTTGTTTCTGCATAAAGTTTCATAATTCTAAAATCATCATCACAAACCGCGCTTCCAACTCCAAATAAAACAACTAATAAAATAATTCCAAACACTTCTTTTTTCATATTTTATAGAATAAAAACTACTTTATAAATATTTCAATCAAAAAGTTTATTAATCTAAAATCTATCTTATTTTATGAAATTGGTGATAAATTTTTCAAATAGAGTTGCTTACACTTTCTTAAGTTTGTTTATGCTAATTTTAATTGTTGGAACTACAATTGCTCTTAATTCTGGAAATTACAATATTCACGGACACGACTTAGGAGAATTAGGATTACCTAATTGTGCAAATGGACAAGTTTTAAAATATCAAACAGACAACGGAGGGTGGTCTTGTGGAACTGATTTATCTTTTTTAGAAAAAAATTTAGTTAATGGAAGTGTTCTTGGTTGGGTTCAGCTTAGTAAATTTACTCTGTCTGGAAGATACACTTGCGAATCTTCATGGGGGCAAGCAGTTTGTGGGGATTCGAGTTTAAACCCAATTCAAGCTTTTTCATGTCCAACAAAATCAAAAGTTTTAGATTTATCTGATTACTATTTTATCTGTGTTTATCAACCTTAATTTTTCCAGCAGATAATTTTTAATTGCTTTGGTTTGTAAATTGTATTTTCTGCACTAATTACCACAGAGTGCGCATAAATTTCTTGCTCTATTGCTTCTTGAGGATAATCTATTCCACAAATCTCATTTATCTCACAAATTTTTTCTCTACAACTTAGATAAGCAGGTAACAAGTTTTTAAAAAAGATTCTCAATTCCCCTGGAAAGTTTTCCTCATCACTCTGGATTGGAGGAGAAGATTGGAGCACATTTATTCTTAATGCTTCATTTAACTCTATTTCTTTTAAAGCACTAATCTCAAATTCTTTTATTTTTAATAAATCATTATTTATCTGGGTCTTACTAAAAAGATAAGCAGAAACTCCTGCAACTAAAAGTATAACTACAAACGCCTCTACAATTCTTATCCATCCCCTTTTTCCTACCATATTTTTATTTTAATAACTCCAAACTTTGCATTTGCGTCGGAATCAATATACAAAATAGGAACCTCTTTACTATATATATTTGTTGACCTTGCTTCAAAATTTGTGCTAATTTCTGTATTGTTGCGTTCAAAAATAAAACCAAAATCTTCACCTATTCCTAATTTATTTTTTAATTCAAGATAGTTTTTATTATAGTCTTCTATGAAACTCAAAATGCTCTTTTCAAATATCTGTTGTTCTGTGTTAGTGGAACCAACTTCATAATTTCCTTCAATATTTTCACAGGTTTCAATTTCTGAATTTTTTTCAAATTTTTCAGATGAATAAATTTTAAACCTTTTTTCAGAGCCAGTACTTTTTATTTTTACATTTGTATTTTCAGAAGAAGCTTCGAGGATATCTTCAGATAAATCCTTAACAATTACATTTTCTCGAGGGGAAATAATCTGTTTAATTTCTCCGCATTCAGGCATTTCAAACTCTTCGTTAACTCGAATTGTTGTTGTAGTAAAATTTGAATTCAAATATGAAACAATCTTCTGTTGTGCTATCTCTAAAAAATATTCTTTATTTTCTTGTTGAGAAATTCCTGGTTCAAGAACTGTGTAAAGTAACATAAGAAATGTAATAAAGATTACAAACGAAAGTACCATTCCCACATGTGATGCTTTTTTATTCATTCTAAGGTGTCCAGAGGAGATTTAATATTTGAAATATCTGAATTTGCTACGTGAGTATAAATTTGTGTTGTTCTTAAATTTTTATGGCCCAAAAGTTTTTGAATATATCGAATATCTGTTCCAGATTCTAAGAGGTGTGTTGCAAATGAGTGCCTCAAAACATGGGGTCTGACTTTTCTTCCTAATGCAAGTTGAGAACTTTTTCCTAAAATCTTTTCCAAACTTTTTTTTGAATATTTTCCTTTTCTATTTGATTCAAATAAATATTTTTGAGGATTCTCATTAAGAAGATATTTCAAAATTTCATTTTTAATAGATTCGGGAAATAAGGTAATTCTATCTTTCGCGCCCTTCCCTTGCCGAACACAAATAATTTTCCTTTCAATATCAATATCTTGGGGTTTTAAATTAATTAGTTCTGAAACCCTTAAACCCCCGGAATAAATTAACTTGATCATTAATTGGTGTTTTGGGTTTTGAATTGAATTAATAATTTTAAGAACTTCTTTTTTATTCAGAACTTCTGGAATTTTTGACTCTTTTTTATAAATTGGAATCTTAAATTCAACTTCCTTACCTAGCACCAAAAATAAAATTTTTAGAGCAGAATATTTTTGTTTAATATAACTTGTACTTTGTTTTTTATTTACTGCATTAAGGATATACTCCCTAACCTCTACATTGGAGGGGTTATTGGAACTTTTCTCTAAAAAGTCTCTCACAATAGCAATGTAAGATTTAATAGTTTCTCTTGAGAAATTTCGTAATTTAAGCTCGTTCTCATATTCCCTTTTAATCGAACTTCCC
>CAZUQL010000023.1:0-8969 GCA_964622565.1 Candidatus Woesearchaeota archaeon
TAAATCATAATATTGATAAAAAGATTAAGAAAATAACAAAGGAGAAAAAATGAAATTAAAAAAGAAAAAACAACTCGCAATAAGAACACTTGGAATTGGAAATAAAAGAATCACTTTTGTAAAAGAGAGAATTGCAGAAATAAAAGAAGCAATTACTAAACAAGATATAAGAGACTTGAAAGAATCAGGGGCAATTGTAATTAAAGAGATAAAAGGAAAGAGAAAGATTGAAAAACGGAAAAATGCTCGAGGAACAGGTAAGATTAAGAAAAAAGTAAAAACAAGAAAAAAAGATTATATGACTATGACTCGAAAGTTAAGAGCATATTTAAAACACTTAAAATTAAATGGAGAAGTTTCAAGAGAAGATTATCTAAACATGAGAAAATTAATTCGAAATAAAAAGTTCACTAGTTTAACAAACTTAAAAGCATATATTGGAGGATTAAAAAAATGAGAATACCAAAAAAACGAAGAATCGAACGAAAAACAAATTATTCAAAGAGATTAAAATTACTCAAAGGAAATTTACCTCGGATGGTTTTTAGAAAAACAAACAAGTACTTGATTGCTCAATATATTATTAGTGAGGAGGCAAAAGATAAAGTGGAGATTGGATTGAATTCAAAAAAGTTACTGGAGTATGGATTTCCTGAAAACGCTTCGTTGAAATCAGTTCCAGCAGCATATGCTTTAGGTTACTTAATTGGTAAAAAAATAATTAAAGAAAAAAAGGAAGTTCCAATTATTGATTTTGGGATGATAAGAAGTTTAAACAAATCAAAATGTTATGCTTTCCTCAAGGGAATTGTAGATTCGGAGTTAAAAATAAAGTATAATGAAGAAAAAGATCTTTTCCCTTCGCAAGAAAGAATTGAGGGGCAACATTTAAAGAATAAAATTGAACTAAAAAAAATATTGGAGAAGATGAAATGAGTGAAAGAGTAACTTTAGCGAGGATTGGAAAAGAGTATTCTCTTGGAGAAGGAATGTTAGGCCTAAGAGTTAGATTACTTGGAAGAACTGAAGAGACTCTTGAGTTTACTCGCCCTTACATAAGGGAGGGGGGATCTACTACTGGATGGATTGTTTTAGTGAAAAATCAATGGAAGGCTTGTTCTTCAATTGGATTAATACAAACAGAAGAAGCTCCAGAAGAAAGAAAAGAAGGTACAGAAATATTTATTGTGGGGGGAACAGTTTGTCCCGTGTATGTTGAAGGGGCACATAAAGAGTATGGTAAATTAAATAATTTATGGGAGGCTGCATAAAATGAGTGAACCTAAGAAAAAAACAAAAGAAGAAGAATTAGAAGAAAAGGCTGAAGAGATTGTTGAAGAAGAAATTGAACAGCAAATAAAAAGAGAAACTCGTGAAGAAAGAATGGAAAGAGAAGCATATGAAAAATTATCTTCGTGGGTTCCAAAGACAAAACTGGGAAAAGAAGTAAGAGACAAAAAAATTAAAAATATTGACGAGATACTTGATTCAGGTAGGAAAATTCTTGAGGGAGAAATAGTAGATTTATTAATCAAAGCAAAGACTGATTTAATCTTAATTGGACAGGCAAAGGGAAAGTTTGGGGGAGGAAAAAGAAGGGCGTGGAGACAAACTCAAAGAAAAACAAAAGAAGGAAATGTTCCGACATTCTCTACAATGGCAGTTATTGGGGATGGAAATGGACATGTGGGAATTGGAGTTGGAAAAGCTAAAGAAACACTTCCAGCACGGGATAAAGCAGTTAGAAAAGCAAAATTAAATATTATTAAGATTAGAAGGGATTGTTCTGACTTTGACTGTGCGTGTTCAGATAAACACACTGTTCCATTTAAAGTTACAGGAAAAGCAGGAAGTGTTAGAGTTACTTTAATGCCTGCACCACAAGGAACCGGGTTAGTAGTTGCAAATGAACTAAAAAAAATATTAAGTTTAGCAGGAATTAAAGATGTCCGAAGTAAAACTTTTGGAAAAAAGAGAACAACTTTTAATCTTGTGAAAGCTTGCATTGATGCTTTGAAAAAAACAAATAAGGAGATGGGAAAATGATAGCAATAATTAGAATTAAAGGAATGATTGGACTAAGAAGCGGAATAGATGAAACTTTGCACAGATTAAGGCTAAGAAGAAAATATTCTTGTGTGGTTGTAGAAAAGACTCCTCTTTTAGAAGGGATGTTAAAAAAAGTTAGAGACTTTGTAGCATTTGGTGAAATTGATGAAGCAACTTTGAAAGAACTAAAAGAGAAAAGGGGACAAAAAGATTCAGAGGGAAAGTTAAAACCGTTTTTCAGATTACATCCTCCTCGTGGTGGAGCAGAAACAAAGAAACACTTTGGTGTGGGAAAAGGAATTCTTGGGAATAATAAAGAAAAAATAAATGATTTAATCCGGAGGATGTTATAATGGGAGAGATAAGAAAAATAAGTTATGAAAAATCAGGAAATACAATTATTGTACATAACCCCGACGGGACAATGAATTATGTAACTGAATCGCTTGCTCCTAGAAGATATGGAGAATTGTTAAATGAATTTGAAAAACAAAGAAGGAGGGAACAAGATGTCGCTTAAAAAAACACATAAAACAAAAAAGGTGAAAAAGATGAGGGGAAGAAATATGGGAACACATGGGTGGGGCGCGAGAAAGAAACATCGAAAGTCAGGACATCGTGGAGGAGTTGGAATGGCAGGAAGTGGTAAACGGGGAGATGCAAAAAAAACACTTGTGCAAAAACTTTATGGACATAATTATTTTGGAAAACAAGGAGTCACTAGTAGGGGAACTCAAAAAGATAAAACAGACAAGATTAACCTAAGAGATATTCAAAAGAAATATGCACCTGGAAAGGTTGAGTTAAAAAATTACAAGATTCTTGGAGAGGGAGAATTAAAAGGAAAGTTTACAATTCATGCAAAAGCTGCTTCAAAAACTGCAATGGAGAAAGTGAAAAAGGCAGGTGGAGAGATTATCCTCCCAGAGATTAAAAAAGAAGAAATTAAAGAAAAAAAGACTGAAGAAAAAGCAAAGGCAAAAAAAGAAGTAAAGAAGAAATGAATGATTCTAAAGAAAAATATTTGAATTGGATAAGCTTTAAAAACAATAATTCTCATTCATAAATATAATGAATTTAAAAAATCTGTTTAGTTTTATCCCAGAAGTAAGAAGTCCTGAAGAGAAAAAGGTTAGTTTTAATATTAAGCTTAAATGGACCTTAATTGTGCTTGGGGCTTTTTTTGTTTTGGCAAATGTTTCTTTATTTGGTTTAAGTGAGAACGCACTTCAGAGGTTTGAGTATCTTGCGATTATTCTTGGAACTGATTTTGGAAGTATTATTTCATTGGGAGTTGGTCCGATTGTGATGGCGTCGATTATTTTGCAGTTGTTAGTTGGTTCAGAGCTGTTGAATATAGATACTTCAACAGACGAAGGGAAGAAATTTTTTACGGGTTTGCAAAAATTACTAGTATTGTTTTTTATAATTTTTGAAGCAATGGTTTATGTTTTAATGGGTGGGCTTCAGGCATTGCCTGGTTTTACTAGCTTAGTAATTCTTCAGTTAGTTTTAGGAGGGTTAGCTATTTTTTATATGGATGACTTGCTTCAAAAGTGGGGCTTTGGTTCAGGAATTAGTTTGTTTATTGCAGCAGGAGTTTCGTGGAGATTAATCACAAGTGCGTTTCAGTTTGTTAATCAGCAAGGACAAAATTGTTTATTAGATTTTGGAAATACGGCCTGTTCTGGTAGAGTTTTAGTAATGGTTCAATCTTTGATTTCAAATCCCCCAGATAAAGCAGGATTTTTATCTGCAGCAGCTGCATTAGTTGCAACGGTTTTAATTTTCTTAATTGTTGTCTGGGCACAGTCTTTGAAAGTTGAAGTTCCATTATCTTATGGCAGATTGAGGGGATATAGTGTTAAGTGGCCTCTTTCATTTTTTTATGCTTCTGTAATGCCAGTAATTTTAACAGCTGCGTTGATTGCGAATTTCCAGTTATTTGGAAGTTTTATTGAAAGTGGAGCATCAGCTTGTATTAATGATAATTTTTTAATTGACAGAACTTTAGAAGCTTGTTCTGGTTTCCCGAGAATACTTTCTTATTTTACTTTTTTCGGAAGATTTAGTAGCGGAACTGCGATTTCTGGTTTAGCTTTTTGGGCAGGTTCAAATAATCTGTTGGAACTTACAATTAGGGGAGCCTTATCTACAAAATATTTTTTACAGGGAATAACTCATGTTGTTCTTTTTGTTTTGCTGTCTACTTTATTTGCTTTATTTTGGGTTAAAACTTCGGGGCTGGATTCAAAGTCTCAGGCACATAAACTTGCCTCGTCTGGTTTGCACTTAGCAGGATTTAGGCAAGATGAAAGGGTTTTAGAAAGTATTTTAGATAGATACATCCTTCCGTTGACAATTATGGGGGGTGTGGGAATTGGGCTTTTAGCTTCAGTTACAAATCTTCTAGGCGCATTGGTTTCAGGAACTGCCATTCTTTTGGTAATTATGATTACTTCCCAGCTTTATCAACAAATTGCAGAACAACATGCAGTAGATATGCATCCTGCGATAAGAAATTTTATGAGTTGATTAAGTTAAAAATTTTTGTTCTTAATTTGAAGGTGTTTGACCATTTTGAATGGGCATTCCAACCTTGAAAGATTTCTTTTATCTTTTCCAAAGAAAGCTCTTTTTCGATCCATCTCCTTATTGAAACAAACATCTTGATCACACTTCTTTTTCTAATAAGTTTATGTTTCCAAAAAATTCTAAACCCCACAAAATCAACTCCACGAGAAAGAGAGATAATCTTTGATTTATCTGGATGAAGTTCTAATTTTAATTTTTGTTTTAAGAAAATTTCGATTTGGTTTTTCCAAATTTGAAGTTGTTTTTTAGATTTGTGTAAAATTACAAAATCGTCAACATAACGAAGATAAAATTTAGATTTTAATTTTTGTTTTATAAAATAATCTAAATCATTCAGATAAACATTTGCAAAAAATTGAGAAGTTAAATTTCCAAGGGGCATTCCTTTTGAATTAATTGGTTTGTTTTGGTATCCCCCCCCCTGCTTAGTCCAAACCAAATCCCTCGCTCTCTCCTCTTCGGATTCTGCAGTGTTCTGCAGAATTTTTGTGATTAGTAAGATTACTTTTTTGTCTTTAATTTTCCTTGAGATTATTTTCAACAAAAGTTTATGATTAACCTCTTGAAAATAATGTTTAATATCTGCTTTAAAACAAAAAGCAGAGGATTGAAGGTTATGAGTAACTTTTCTTTTGAAGAGTTCAAAGCGCTTAACAGTGAATAAGTTTCCCTTGCCTTTCTGGTTTGCACAAGAATCATAAATAAAAGATTTTTGAAAAATTGGTTCTATAACATTACATAAAGCATGATGAATGATTCTATCTCTAAAATCTGATTTTGAAATTTTGCGAGTTTTTGGGTCTCGTAAGATAAAGGTTTTAAGGAGTTTTGGTTTGTATGTTTGAGTTTTTAATTCTTCATGAAGTTTTAATAGATTTTTCCCAATATCTTTTTCAAATTTAATTACATACTCTTTTTTTGTTTTTCCCTTTCTTGCCTTTTTGTAGGCAAGAACTAAATTCTTTTTGTCATAAATTTTTGAATAAAGATTTTCATAGTTTTGCATTTTAGGCCCTAAAAGAGATAAACTATTCCGAGAGTAGGATTCCTGTAGTCAGGATTGTTGTTGCAATTCAAGTTCGACCTATTCGGATTCGCATTGAACCTCGCTACTCTTATAGCCAACTTATCATTTAGGCATTTAGCTTCACTGAAATTTCTCGTAAGAAATTTCTGTATTTCATGACTTAAAATAAATCTTAACAATGTGCTAATAAATTGACATGTAGTCCATCTCTTAATCTCTTGCTCAAGGAGACAAGAGTTTTTAGGACAGAGAGATTAATAAAAAAGGATTTAAAAAATTTTTGTGAGAGGAGTTCAACTTTTTTGCAAGCGAGCAAAACTATTGCTTGAGCTGCTTCGCAGCTCGTACCCCGAGAGCCGGACCCCTGCAGCCAGGACCGTCGTTGCAACCCAAGCCCGACCCACCCGGATCCGCACCCAACCTCGCTACTGAATCTTCCCTTGGATACCAAAAATAAGTTCCTGAATCTGCACTTTCTGTTGGAAGACCTTGAGAATTTGCACTTCCCCAAACATCTGCATATCCATCTTCCATTAAACAATCTTCTAAGGGTTCTCCTTCGGGATTTCTTTGGGTAACAATCCAAAGTTTACCTTGTTTTCTTACAAAATAAGCATCTAAATTTTCTCCTCTCCACGGAGCCCGCACCCCTTCAATTTCATCTAAAATTTCTTGGTACTCTCTATTTTCAGGATGAGTAGCTAAAAAGTTTCTAAAGCCAACAAATTCTTGTGTTTCTAACATTCTTGCATTCTCTCTAGTCAATAATCCTTTTTGTTTACCTTGAGTTTCGTTAAAATGAGTTGTTTGTTTTGCAATTGCTAAACCTAATTCTGGAACTTCAATATAAGGTTCTGAAACCACCTCTACTTGGGGAGTTTCCACATCTTGTTTAGGAACTAAATCGTTGCGTAGAGTATAAACTGTAGGGTTTAAAGTTCTCAAGGTTTCATCACTTACTTCTATAAATGGTGCCATATTTTTTTGGAGGAGAAATACTTTATAAATCTTTCTACTTTGTTACTTTCGTAGAAAAGTAACACTTTTCTCCCCAAACTCTTAAAAAGTAATTTTAATTAATTCTTTTATGGATGAAAAGGGTGCTTCAGGATATATGTGGATTATGTTTGCTTTAATGGCAACTTCACTGGGAGTCGTTTTTCTTTGGAACTCAGTTCCATTAATTAAAGACCTTGTTCATGGAATTCTTGATCCGAGTGCAGGGGCATTAATAAATTGGAATACTACTTGGGGAATGTTAATCTTGGTTTTGATTATTTCAATTGTGACTACTTTTGTTCAGAAGTTTGCAACAGATCAGAAAACTCTTCGCGAACTAAAAGCAGAACAAAAAGCAATTCAAGAAGAGATGAAAAGATATAGAGAGCATCCTGAAAAAATGATGGAGTTTAATAAACAGAGTATGGCGTTGATGCCTAAGATTATGTCAATTACAATGAAAGGAAGTTTTTTCACAATTATTCCATTTGTTCTTTTGTTTAGGTGGTTTATGGAATTTTTTTCACAGCCTGCTTTTGAGAGCTTTAAGTTCTTTGGATTTTTGAATTGGTTTTGGTTTTATTTAATTTTCACAATGATATTTAGTGGTTTTCTAAGAAAGTGGTTTGATGTTGCTTAGAAGGTTTTAAAAATAGATTTTTCTGTGTTTTAACATGAATGAACAAGAATTGATTATGCAGTTTCAGATGTTTGAGCACCAGATTAATCAGATTTCGCAACAGCTTCAGGCAGTTGATGAAAATTTAGAAGAATTAAATGGTCTTGCAAGTGGGCTTGAAGATTTAAAGGGCTCGGAGGGAAAAGAAATTTTAGCACCTTATGGTAGAGGGATTTTTATCAAAGCAAAACTTTTATCAGAAGACCTTTTAGTGGATATTGGAAAAAAGAATTTTGTTAAAAAATCTCTACAAGAAACAAAAGAATTAATTCAAGAGCAGATTCAAAAATTAGAGGGGATTAAACAAGAACTTGAACAAGCTATGCAGAGTATAAACTCAGAGTTAACAAGAATTATGATAGAAGCAAAGAAAGAAAAAACTAATGCTTAAATTTTTTTAAAAATTCTTCGTATTTTAAAATTCCGAACTCAGAAATAATTGCTCGAATATATTTTTTTGGAACAAATTCAAATGCAGGATTTTGAATCTTAATATTTTTAGGGCGGGATTTCCAAACTTCATCAAAATTTCTTTTTTCGAGTTTTAAATTTTTAGGAAAAAATTTCCAAGAATCTGCAACTATGTAAACTGGAATTTTTTGGTTTTTTGCGATTTGTGCAATTACTTCACTTCCGATTTTGTTAATAATTCCTTTTTTTAAAATTGCGTCAGCGCCGAGGAAAATCTTTGTTACTTTTTTTGTTCCTTGCTCTTTACTTAAGGCAACTCCGAGGGCAGAGTCAACAAATTGAGTTACTGAAATTCCTACTTTCTTTAATTCTTTTGCAGTTTTTCTTCCTTGAAATAAAGGCCGCGTTTCTGTATTATAAACTTCAAATTTCTTTTTTTGTTTTTTTGCGTAAATCAAAGCATTAACAACATTAGTTGAATGACAATGTGTAAAAATCACGTCGGATTTTTTTATAATTTTAAAAACATTTAAATTAATTTTTTGCTGTGATTCTTCAAAATGATTTAAAATATTTCTATAATTCCTAAGAGAAGAATCTTTTGAAATTTGATGGAGAACATTAATCAACATAGGTTCTGTTGGGCGGAGAGATAAAAGTTTTTTTCTTGATTGCTCAGAAGGTAAAAGTTGGTATGCTTGTAATGCATACTTTGCAACATTTTTTGCTCCTTGGATCTTTATTGATTTGATATTTTTAGAGATTTCATTAAACTTCTTTATTGCCTCTTTTCTATTCATATAAAAAATAATCAAAAACCTTATATATATATTTCGTCTTGAAAGTAAAATGACTTTAGGTCGTATTAAATAGAGATGAAAGGAGGTAAAATAGATGAATAAAAAATTTTTAAGTTTTTTAGTGTTAGGAGTTTTAGTTACTTCGTTGGCTTCTTCTAGTTTTTTAGATTGGTGGAATAATGGTCCGCAATTTAGTCCGAGATTAAATTTTAATGAACGCTCTCTTTGGGCTTCTGAGTGGTGTACTTCTTCGCATCCATGTGGTGCAGGTGAAGGTGATTGCGATTCTTCACGAGATTGTGAAACAGGCTATTGTGCATCAAATGTTGGTTTAAAATATGGAGTGAGTAAAACAATGGATGTTTGTGAATGTAAAACAGGAACTTGGGATGGAAGTGCTTGTGTTGAA
>CAZUQL010000024.1:0-8950 GCA_964622565.1 Candidatus Woesearchaeota archaeon
AATTTATTATCAGATTACGAAAAAAAAGAAGAGCCCCTTGTCTGGATTTTCATAGATGAAGCTCATGAGGTTTTACCCAAAGATGAAAAAACAATTGCAACTGATTCTCTTGTTCAGCTTTTAAGAGAAGGTCGTCAACCAGGAATTTCATTAGTTTTAGCAACACAACAACCTGGAAAAATCCACTCTGATGTTATGACTCAATCAGATATTGTAATTAGCCATAGGGTAACCTCTTCTCAAGATTTAGAAGCTCTCAACAAAATCATGCAAAGTTATATACTTGAAGGAATAAAACAAAAAATGAACTCTCTTCCAAAATCAAAGGGTGCTGCAATAGTTCTGGACGACAACTCTGAAAGAATATATCCTATAAAAGTAAGACCAAGATTCACCTGGCACGGAGGAGAAGCACCGAGTACAATTTCAGAGGAAAAAGAATTTTAATTCTCCGGAGTGCCTGGCACGGTGAGCAACTTCGTGGTAGAAGCATAACCCCCAAGAAACTTCGTGCGAAGTTGGGAATTAGGAGAAGCACCGAGTACAATTTCAGAGGAAAAAGAATTCTAGATTCCAAAATAATCTCTATTTTCAATAACAATAATTAATTTAAAGTATAAAAAAGAATTAAACATATGGGTTATGTAGAAAGGATAAACGAAATATTGAAAGAACATTTGGGATTAATGGAGGGCCAAGTAATTCCAGAAGCAGGTTTAATAAGAGATTTAGGAGCAGATTCACTAGATAGATTAGAACTTATGATGAAGATTGAAGAAGAATATGGGGTTGGAATTGAAGATGAAGAAGCAGAAAACCTCAGCACTCCCAAAGATTTATATGATTTAGTAAGAAGAAAAATAGGGGATACAGAATTAGCCACCCAAGAAAGATACAAAAAAGCCCACACTTCAGGAATATTAGGATAACTTAAAATCAATTCTAACTCTAACTTTATAAGGCGCAATTTCTCCAGCAATTTTCTTTTTCAAAATCTTAATTTTCTTTTTTGCACGCAAAGCTTCGTCCTTAATTTTCTCAACAATAGAATCAATTTCATCAACACCACAAAAATCATAATAATAAATTCGCGTTCCTTTTTTTGAAATCTTAAATGCCGATTCTAAAAAAGAATCTTTCAACTGCGGTCGCGGCATCACAATAACATCAAAAGTTTTTTTCTCATTTTGAAACTTCAAAGCAACTTTTTTAAAATCTCCAGGAACAATTTCCCCTTTGTCTTTTAATTTATTCAACTCTATATTTAATTTAGCATAAGAATTCGCTTTTCTATTAATTTCATTAAAATAAATTTTCTTTGCCAAAGAATTTTTAGCAATCACAATTGGAAATGGTCCAACTCCTGCAAACGCGACAAAAACCTCTTCCTGTTTTTTAATCAGCGAAGCTATTTCTTTTCTTTCGTTGCTCAATCGAGGAGAAAAATAAGTCTCATCAATATTAAACCTAAAAACACAACCATTTTCTTTATACAAAACTTCCTTTGTATTTTCTCCTCCTAAAAAACGCGTATTCATCTTTCTCAATCTACCTTTAAAATTTCCACACTTCTCTAAAACCGTCGTGATTGCTTTATTTTTCTTAAGAATTTCCAAAGCAAATTTTTTTTTAGAATTCAAGTCCCACTTTAAAGAATTAGAAAAATTCACCACTGCAATATTTCCAAAAACACTAAATGAACGTTGTTTCATAAAAGAAAAGGGTGTTAATTGTTTATAATTTTATCCTTAATCCAATTCACTATCATGTATTAAGGGAAAACGCTTTCTTTCTGAAAAATCCGAAGCACCTATTCCTACGCAACCCTCATCACAAAAAAAGAATTCTAAATCTATTCCAACATTCAGTTTTTTAGTCATTTCTTCTTCAATTTTTAATTCCGCTTCCCTAAATTTCGTTTCTAACTTTCTTCTTTTCTTCCAAAAAGGTTTTAGTTCGTTTACCAAATCTCGCTTAGACATCATATCTAAATTAAGATGATTAGAATAATAAACCTTCGTAATAATTAGAAAATCATAACAGAATAAATAATCCAATTCTATTCAGAAACATTAAATTAATCTTGAGTTTTTAGGGTAGATTGAAAAACAATTGAAAATTTTTGTCTCTTAATTTAATTCAAAATTCGAGAAAATCTGGCGAAGCTGATTTTCGAGAAAGTAGTATCTTTGCGAGCCTGCGAGCAAAGTAATTTAATTTAAAACACTCCAAAATAAAAAACATTTATAAAACCATTCTCCTTAATACATTTATGATAAAGAGGGGAATTGGTTACATTTTAACAATTGCAGGAGTTTTAACATTTGCATTAACAATTAAAACAATTAAATCTTTAAGCCCCTTAACAATTCCTGAAACAATAACAAACTTTCAGCTGATTCTACTTGGCGCAGTTTTAATCATTGTTGGAATAATCTTAATCAAAACAAAATCTAACTCAAAAAAAGCAAAAGCTCAACGAGAAATTCCAATCTATCGAGGAAACGAAATTATTGGTTATCGACGAGAATAAAATTAAAGCTCTTCTTTGGACAATCCTTTTAATTCTGCTTCTGCTTGTTCTGCAGCTTGTTTACGAATCTCCTCTTCTGTTTCAGGATTCTTAGCTGATTCAGGTTCTTCCCTTTTAAATAGAAAATCTTTAACTTTACTCAACACTCCTCTTTTAATTTTTTCTAATTCTTTAAATCTCTTATAATCCTGAGTTATTGAATCTAAGATTGAAGAAAGTTTTCTCGAGAAAAAATAAATGGTGATTAAAATTAAGATAAGACCCAAGATGAATATTAAATTTGTTAAGAAATCATCTTTTCCAGAGACTATATTAATCAGAAACACTGCCAAATATTTTGGTGCTCGAACATAAGAATAGAACAAAACAAACAAGATAAACAAAATATATCTCCCATAGGTAACTCCCCCTTCTAAAAAAGATTTAATTATTTCTAAAAACTTATTTTCTGATAATCCTTCTGATTTGAGGGTTTTGTCTAAATATGCTAAACCCGCCCAAAAAAGGTAATAAACTTTCATACTATACTCTAAAAACAAAAACCAAAGAATAAAAGTTAATAAAAAGGCAAAGCTCCATGAGAATTTTAAACCTAAGATATACTCAAAAACTCCATCTAAATATTTTACAGAAAAGCTTTCAAAAGATTTCATACCATTTCCAACAAGAGTATTATTCAAAATTTTAAACCATTCTGCCTTCAAATATTCAGACCTCGCCCCCTCATCATCAAGCGTATTAATCAATTTCTCTGCCCCCCCCAAACCTTCCTCATAATTATCCAACCTAAACTCCTCTGCAGAAATAAAAAGATTACTAAATAACAGCAAGCAAACAAAGGTTCCAAAAATCCAAACACCCTCTTTCATGAGTCTTAAAATAAAAAAAGAGTTATAAATATATCTCTGTTTTATGTTTAACTATCGAGTAACAACAATAGAAAGATTTAAATACTTGGAAATGTTTAGAAAACTAATAAAATGACAACAATAGCAGATACATACATGAATTATCAAATATTAAACCAATTAGCTGAAACTGAACAAGAAGCTCGAAGACAACGAAGAAATAGGAAAATTGGAGCTGTTTTAAGACCATTAGGAAAAGGGATTCGTGCGGTCTATAATGCCACTGCAAAACCCGCTGTTGATGCAGCTGCAGAAAAAGTCAGAGAACTCCCATTAAGAACATGGGCAGGAACAATTGCAGGAGCAATGGCTGCAGGGCCAATTGGAGCAGTTGCAGGAGCAGCTTTAGCACATAATTATCGAGAAATTGGACAAGGAATTAGTGAAAGTATCGAAGCCATTAGTGAAGCTGCGCAATATGAAGAGTTAGATAACACTGCAAGATATAGTCCTGTAGAAACAAAAGGTAGGGGAGAAGATTTTGAAAGGTATCAAACTGAATTGGGTCAAAAATCAATTGAAAAGGAGATTAAGGATGAAAAAGAAAATAGAGATAAAGCAGGAGGAAGAATAAAAAATTGGGCATACAAAGTTCCATTCGTTGAAGGAGCATGTAATTTACTAAACAAAGTTAGTTACATAAATATTCAGCAGCCAAATAAAACAGCATATCAAAATGCAGTGAAAAAATTAAGAGATGTGAGACAAGAAAAAGATACCTTAAGAAAAAATTACAATGTCCCTCATGGAAGTGTACGTGCTCTAAGAACTGTTGGAGACGCAGTATTAAGAAATCCTTTAGGAAGAATTCAAAATATTGGAACAAACAGGAGAAAATGGAACAGATTAGAAGAACTTGCAGGACAAGTATCTCAAAAGGAAGGAAAAGTGATTACTCCGGAAAATATTTATGGACTGGAAGAAAAAGCAAAAGAGGCTGTAAGGAGAGAAGAAGTTTACACCTCAACGGTGGATCAATTCAATCAATATGGATCTAACTTAGCAATGTTAAACTGGAAAATAAGAACAGGAAGCAAGAATCTTTTAACCATCCCAGAAAAAGAATTAAAACTAATTAGAGAGATGGGGGAAGCACAAATGTCCGGAGCAATGACTCTAACCCAAATGAAGCATCCAGAATATTTAATGCAAATGGATCTTCAACTAATGAAAGACATACAAGACGCTTGTCTAACCAGAGAAATCTAAACCCCCAACCTTCTCTTCTGTTTTTCAATTACTTTACGCTGTTTATTCAACATTTTAATTTCTTCTCTTTTGAATAAATAAGATTGAATAAATTCAGGGATGTAACCAACAATAAAAGCAAGAACAAATGACCTCCAAAAAAATCCTGCTCCAAAAATTTCCAAAGTTAAAAATTGTAAAATTCTATTCACAACAGGCACATTCATTAAAACAGCATAAAAGATCCCAAATAAAATAATTCTCCAAAATCTTCCTGAAACAAAATTCAACCATTTAGCCCGAGAATAAACCAAATAAGGATCTTTCTTTAAATCTCCTTTAGTTAACAAAGAATAAACATCTCGAAACTTACAAACTAACCACATCCAAAACCCTGCCATAAACCCCAAAAAATACGACGAAGTTTCAAAAGAAGTTCTATTAAATCCAAGAACCCCCCTCGATAAATCCTTAACTAAATCCAAAACACTATTTGCAGAATTGCTCACTAAGTTACTTACATCAGAAAAACTAAATGCAGAGATTAAAGAAACTCCAAAAATAAAGATTATAAAAATAAAAAGCTTATTTTTCATTTTAAGCATTAAGAGATTGGTCTGCTGCACTTAATCTTGCTTTTAATTGTATCATTTTTTTTGAATATCTCATTCTTAATTTATACCTTGAATAAGATTCAATAAATCCAGGAGCAAGACCAAGATAAAATGCAAGGATAATTGATTGAAGTCCTTTCTTCCAAAAAACATTATTCAAAACCAACAGAGGACCAAATGAAACTAATTGAATAAATTGGTTAATAAAAGGTATCTGCATTAAAACTGCGTAGAACAAACCAATTGCAAAAATCTTCCAAGGCGAACTACCAATAAAAGTCAACCATCCACTATTAAATGCTCTCTCCTCAGCAATTCCTTGATCCTTAAATGGTTTTAATATTTTTAAAACAAAAAGCTTAATACTCCATCCAATAAACAAATAACTCAACCAAATTAAAAATCCAATAAACAAGCCCATAAGTAAATCTTCTAAAAAATCATAAAAACTTTTATCAAATCCAAAAAGCCCCCTTGTAAAATCTAAAGTTTTATCAAATATATTTCCTCCTTCTTGCTCACATGCAAAAACTCGCACTTTCAAAAAGGTAGAAAATGCTCTTGAAAAATCTGAACTAAACGCCTCCCCCTCATTTAAAAATTTCACATTTTCTACATCAACTTTACAAGTGCTATGCATATAAAGAGAGAAACTAAATAAAACAGCAATCAACGCAATTAAAATAAATATGCCTGCACTTCCTCTTTTCATTTTTTTCATAATCATTTAAGTAATTTATAATTTTTAAACTATGTGCCTGTAATCGCTTTAACTGCTTCAGTCTGAAAAACTCGTTCATACTCCTCTTTTGTAATCTTTTTTCTCTCTCGATATTTCTTATATCTCTCCAAAAATAAACTTCCAAAACCCAAAACAAGAGCAACAATTAAACTTCTCCAAAACCACCAAAACACTTCATTAATTGCTAAAACTTCTAATGTAATAATTTGAAGAAACCGATTTATATAAGGAACCCCCATAAGGAGAGGATATAAAACTAAAAATATTAAAGAAGACTTTTTAGATTTTAAGAATAATTTAAATCTCTGCTTTTTTGAAAAAACCGTGGGAAGAGAAATTGAACCAGAACGGATTATCCTAAATAAAATAAAATCCAATAAAATCGCCAAAATAAAAACAACCAAACTAAATACCAAATAACTTCCAAAATATTGAAAAGTCCAAAAACCTTCAGAAAAAAGATGAACCTCGTTTCCTTCAAAATTCCGACTACCTTTCACCCAATCAATTTTCTTGTCAAAAGGTTTCCAAGCAATCCCAACTAATTTACCTAAAAGAGAAAATTTTTCTTTAATAAAAATCCATGATGCCTTAAAAAAGCTTTTAATTTCTATTTTAGAATTTTCCCACACTCCCTTCAACCCTTCAGAAATTTCAGACGCTGAAATAAGAAAACTATTTAAAATTATAAATAAAAATAAAATACTAAAAAACCTCTTTTGAATCTTCATAAAAAAATTAAGATAAGGGGATTTAATAAAGTTTTTATTTTCCAAAATTAGAAAGATTTCTTGCAACATTACTTGCCCTTTCTAAAGTATTATCTAAATTTGCATCATCCCAATTCATTTGAGAGGAAACTAAAAATCCGACCACTTTTCGATTTCCTAAAACAAAAATAAACAAAACTGCTAAAGCAACCACCAGATGTAAAACCATAAGTGTTGAATCAAGTTGGGTAATATTTATGGCATCAACACCTAAAAATTTAACCGAGGTATGAAGAAATCCTCCCTCAACAATTTCTCCTTTAGAAGCTACTGCCCACTTCAAAAAAACAATAACTGCACTTCGAAGAAAGAGATAAGCTCCAAAGATTATCCAAAGGATTTGCTGAGTTAATAAACCAATTCCATTATTATTTCTAGTTGCTACAACAAAAGTATAAAGTGATAAAACAAAGATTGGAAAAAAAAGAGTAATTGAAATTCCTAACGCCTGATAAGAAATAAGGGCTGCATACAATTCTTCACTTGAAATTAATAGGGTAGATAAGACACCCAAAACCAAAGCAATAATAAATTGAAGAACCCTACTCTCAGGAAAATTAACATAAGAGAAAATAGAATAAAATAAAACAATAACAAGCAACAAGACTAGAATCTTAATAAATGCCGTATTAACTCCTTCTTTTCCTTGTACAGACCATTGTTTAAAAAAATCATTACCAGCTATAAAGCTAGGTAAAAAATCCCATGCTTGAAAAAAAGTAGGGTCGTCTCCAGACAAAAAATTTTCAATATTTCCGGAACTATCCCTTAGAGGTTTGCTACCCTCCTCTTCACCACTAACAACACCAATCCCCCCAAATAAACTAACAAATAAAACACTCAAAAATAAAATTCCATAAATCCTCTTTTCTAATTTCATAATTCCTTAATGAAAAACATATTTATAAACATTTCTGCAAAACAAAATATTTATAAGAACAATAAACTTAATCCAATTATGAAAAAAAGAAGTGCTTTATTTTTTGGAATAATTATTTTATTAAATTTTGTTAGTGCAGGATATTATTACAGTTCTTCAAATTCATTAAGAAGTCTCTTCGATAGAGTAGAACCAACAACAATTTACATCATTGTAGCATTTTTAATAAGTTTCCTTATTGTGTTCTACGCACTCAACAAAGTTATGGACAACCAAAAACCAATCTCTGGAGGACTTGCTTTTGCAGTTGCGCTTTTAATCTCATATCAAATAAGTAGATTTAACTGGGGGTATAATACTTCTTACTCTCTTTGGTGGAGTATTAAAGATTTCTGGCAAGACGCAGGATTTTTTTCTTATATTCTAATCATCGGGATAACAATCGCATTTCTCTGGATTATCCAAGTGTTAGTTATAAAAAAACAAAATAAAAAAAGTCCGCAAAATAATAATTCCAATCAAGGAGATTGTAACTTGTAACTAAGCTGCTTGAGCTAATTCTTGTTCTGCAGGTCTATCCCGATAAACTGGAAAAAGCATTGGAGAATTTCCCCCGCCAGCATAAACTGCATTAATATTATTATTTGAAGCCACCTTTGCTAAATTATCTGCCTCCATTAATCTCATTGCAAGATCTCCAATAGGCATTGTTGAACCTGCTTCTTTATATGCCCTTGCTGCTTCAATATACTTCAAAGCAATCTGTGTCCGATTAGAAGACCTAATTGTCTCAGCTTCAGCCTCTCTCTGAGCTTCATATACTTCCCTGTCTTGTTCAAGCTTTTTCTGATAATTTTCTGCGTCTGCTAATTTTATCCTTTTTTGAGATTCTCTCTCTCCAATTTCTTTTAACATTAATGCATCTTGAGAAGTCTGATCAAAAGCAATATCCACTCCACTAATCTCTTCAATTACAATTCCAAATCTTTTATAAACTGGATTAGAATCATTTGCCCTTCCCAACTGGTTATCCACTAAAGATCTTAAATAAGTTCCTTCTTCCTTAGCCATTATTTCTTTCCTCAACTAATTTAAGTAAATCAGATTTAGAGCTAGGAATAGTCGACCAAAAAGAAACATGAACATGACCAGTACAACTAAGCAAGTCTCCACAAAATAGCCTATGATCATTATAATAGCTAAAGGACTCTTGTCCAAAATCACGTTTTCTATAAATAATCCCATTACACATTTTTTCTTTATCAGCACTTTCCTCAACCATCTTACTACCTAAACCCTTTCACAACTTCGAGAA
>CAZUQL010000025.1:0-8388 GCA_964622565.1 Candidatus Woesearchaeota archaeon
GTCTTCCTGGAAAGTTAGCTGATTGTTCCTCTAAGAAAAATGATAATACTGAGCTTTATATTGTAGAAGGGGAATCGGCAGGAGGTTCTGCAAAGCAAGCGAGAAACAAAGAGTATCAAGCAATTCTACCTTTGCGAGGAAAAATTCTCAACATTGAAAAATCAAGTCCGTCAAGAGCATTAGCAAGTGAACAAATCACAAATTTAATCACTGCAATCGGAACAGGAGTAGGAGAACAATTCAATATTAAAAGTTTAAGATATGGAAAAGTGATTATCATGACAGATGCGGATGTTGACGGAGAACATATTAAGACTTTACTTTTAACATTCTTTTTCAGATTTATGCCCCAACTTATTGAAAACGGAAATATATATGTTGCACTACCTCCTTTATTCAAAATAAGAAAAGGAAAAGACCATTATGTTTATTCAGATGATGAATTAAAAAAAGAATTAAGTAAAATAAGTGGGACACCAATTGTAACACGATTTAAAGGTCTGGGTGAAATGTCTTCAGAACAACTTTGGAGTACAACAATGAACCCAAAAACACGAAAGCTCAAAAAAGTTTATATTGAAGACGCTGTTGAAGCTGACCAAGTATTCACAATGCTTATGGGCGACGATGTTTCAGGAAGACGAAACTTTATCTCTGAGAATGCAAAGGAGGCTAATTTAGATATTTAAAATGGAAGAGAAATTTTTTGAAGACTTAAAAGAGAAGATACTCCCTTATTTTAAGGAGGATGGAAGTCATGGATTTGATCATACTCAGCGAGTTTATAATCTTTCTTTAAAAATTTCTGAGGAGGAAGATGTAGATTTAGATGTTGTAAAAATGGCTGCTTTACTACATGATATCGCAAGGATGAAAGAAGAGGTGTCAGAAAATATTTGTCATGCAGAAGAAGGAGCTAAAATGGCTAAGGAAATTTTAACTGGGTTGGGTGTTGCTGAAGATAAAATAAATAAAGTTGCTGAAGCTATTGAGGTCCATAGATATAGTAAAGGATTGAAAGCAGAAACTAAGGAAGCAGAAATTTTACAGGATGCGGATAGACTTGATGCACTTGGGGCAATTTGTATTGCAAGAGTTTTTGGATATTCTGGAAAAATTGGACGGATTTTTTACGATTCTAAATTAGAAATAGAAGAATACACACATAATCACGAATCTAACAGTGCAATAAATCATTTTCATGAAAAAATTTTGAAGATTAAACCAGAAACATTTAAAACAAAAAAAGCGAAAGAGATTGCTAAAGGAAGATACAATTTTATTCAAGAATTTTTAGATAGATTTATTCAAGAATGGGAGGGAAAATTATAATGTCAAAAAAATCAAAACTCGCAACACCAACATGGATATTAGAAGGTTACGATAGTAAAGAAGCTTATGAAAAATCAAAGGGAAACCCCATAAACTCAAAAACAAAAAAGAAAGGTAAAACATTCAAAATTAGAAATTGCCCTAAATGTAAAAGCGACGAAGTGGGAGTTGTTTTAGGCGGAGAAGAAGGAAAAGGAAGTAGAGGATGGAAATGTGAGAAGTGTGGGTGGGAGGGAGAAGATATTATAGAAAAAGAATTAAATGAAGAGGAATTTATGAAATACCTCGACGAACGAGGGGAGGAAGTTGCATAATGAATCAAGAAGATAATTCACTTCCTGAAGAAAGTTTAGATTCAAAAAATGAAATTGGAAAAGGAATAATTAATTCAGAAATTTCTTCTGAGATGAAACGAGCATATTTAGATTACGCAATGTCTGTAATTGTTTCTCGTGCTTTACCTTCAGTAGAAGATGGTTTGAAACCAGTTCAAAGAAGAATTCTTCATTCAATGAATCTAATGGGTTTAAAACCAGGAACACAAACAAAAAAATCAGCAAGAATTGTGGGAGATGTGATTGGTAAATACCATCCTCACGGAGATGTGGCAGTTTATGATGCAATGGTAAGAATGGCACAAGATTTTTCATTAAGATATCCTCTTGTTTTTGGCCAAGGTAACTTTGGTTCAATCGACGGTGATCCCCCCGCAGCTTATCGTTATACTGAAGCAAGAATGCAAAAAGTTGCAATTGAACTTTTAAAAGATATTGAAAAAGAGACGGTAAAATTTTTACCCAACTTTGATAACTCTCTAAAAGAACCAGAACTTCTTCCTGGAAAAGTACCTAATCTTCTCTTAAACGGAGCAACCGGAATCGCCGTTGGTATGGCCACAAATATTCCCCCTCATAATTTAGTTGAAATCTGTGACAGCATAATTGCAACAATAAAAAAACCAGAAATTACCGTCGATGAATTATGTGAAATAGTTAAGGGTCCAGATTTCCCTACAGGAGGTTCAGTCTCTGGAAATATGAAAGAACTTTACTCAACAGGTAAAAGTCGTTTAATTATGAGGGGAAGAACAACTAACGAAGTAGTCAGAAAAAAAGATGCACTAGTAATTACCGAAATTCCGTATATGCTAAACAAAACAGACTTAATATCTCAAATAGCAAAACTAATCCAAGATAAAAAAATTTCAGGAATCTCTGACTTAAGAGACGAATCTTCAAAAGGAAAAATTAGAATTGTCCTAGAATTAAAAAAAGGAACAAATTCAAAATTTGTTTTAAACCGGTTATATAAATTTACAAGATTACAAGATAGCTTTAACGCAAATGTAATTGCATTAGTTAAAAATCAACCAAGATCTCTAAATCTCAAACAAATAATTGAAGAGTATATTAAGCACAGAAAATTAATAATCAAAAAAAGAACTGAATTTGATTTAAAAAAGGCAAAAGAAAGGCAAGAAATTGTTGAAGGATTGTTAATTGCATTAAAACATATAGATGAAATAATTACATTAATTAAAAAATCAAAAAACGCTTCAGAAGCTTGTGAATCTTTAGAACAAAAATACAAATTAACTAAAAACCAATCAAAGGCAATTCTTGAAACAAAACTTCAACAATTAACTTCACTTGAACAAGAAAAACTTAAAAAAGAATCAGATGAATTAAAGAACACAATCTCAAACCTAGAGGCTATTCTGAAAGATATAGAGGAAATACTAAAAATAATTATAAGAGAGTTAAATGAATTAAAAAAAGATTATGGGGATTCGAGAAGAACAACGGTTTTACAAAGCATTAAAGAATTATCTGAAAAAGACCTTGTTCAAAAAACAGATGTAGTTGTTACAGTTACAGATAAAGGATATTGTAAAAGAATGGATGTTAAGACATACAAAGAACAACGAAGAGGGGGGAAAGGAGTTATTGGAAGTAATCTTGCAACAGGCGATTTCACAAAACAATTAATTGTTTGTTCAACTCACGATTATCTTATGTTCTTTACTTCTCGAGGAAGAGTGCTCTGGTTAAAAGCATATGACATTCCTTCAACAGAGAGATATAGTAAAGGAAAAGCATTAGTAAATCTTCTAAATTTAAGAGACGAAAAAATAACAAATGTTCTTTCTGTTAAAGAATTTGACGACGACCTTTTCATGACTACAAAGAAAGGAATTGTAAAAAAGATTTCTTTAAAACATTTTTCAAAACCAAGAGCATCGGGAATAAAGGCAATAAATCTTCCTGCAGATAATTCAGATGAATTGATTGGAGTTAATGTAATCAAAAAAAACCAAGAAGTTTTATTAGCATCAAAAAAAGGAAAGGCAATTAGGTTTAATGCTGAATCAATCAGATTGATGGGAAGAGCAAGCTATGGTGTAGCAGGAATTAGATTAGAAAAATCAGATGAAGTTGTTTCCTTAGAGGTTTTAGACACTGAAGCAATTTTAACAATCACAAAGAAGGGTTATGGAAAAAGAACTGCGGTTTCAGATTATAGAAAAACAGCACGAGCAGGAAAGGGAGTAATCAACATTAAAGTTTCTGAAAAAACAGGAGAAGTTGTAACAACTATTGCGGTAAATGAAAAAGACGGAATTATCATAACAACATCAAAAGGAATGGTAATTCGAACAAGTCTTCGAAATATAAGAATAATGGGAAGAGCAACACAAGGAGTTAGAATTGTAAAACTCCAACAAGGAGATTCTGTTTCTGACTTAGTTAAAGTAATTGAAGATACAGAAGAAGCTTAAATTCCAAACTCCTTTCGAAACTTTTCTCTTTCACCTAAACTTCCTTTTTTAGAAAATATCTTAATCAATTTTTGAACCTTTTTTTCTAAATCATTTATAACCTTATTTGTTCCAACAACTAAAGCACTTGGACCTAAATCTATTGGAACAATTAATTTACCTTTAAATTCTGATAAAAGTTTATTTTCTACTTCATCTTTTCCAAGAATTATCCATTGATTATTTATTAAAAAGTGTCTTCCAATTCGAATAAGTTTTATCTCCTCTTCTGAAATTCCTCGAGAAACTAAAAATTCAAACCGCTTTTTCAAATCTTTTTCGCAAAGTAAACATCCCCCTGCAGGACTAGGAAAATCAATTTGAAATTTTTTAGCAAGTTGAATCTGCTCCTTTCTTTGTCTTCCTTGAATTTTAAAAAGATCTTCTCTATTTACTAATCCTCTTTTTTCCGCATTAGTTTCTTCAAGTAATTTAGCACTCAACGGCCTTAATAATCTTCCACTTAAACCCGACTCAGCTTCCACAATTCTCAGTGCCTTAGAATGTTGACTCATCGGCCTTTCATTTAAAACTTCTCCTGAAACAATTAAATTAATTTTATTTTTATCTGCATATTTTTTTACATACTTAAAAATAAACAACCGACAATCAATACAAGGATTCAAACTTTTTCCCCAACCAAAAACAGGCTCCTTAATAACTTTCAAATATCTTTTTAAATAATTACCTTTAGTACAATTAAAAACTTTCAACTCTACTTTATTCTCCTTGCAGAATTTTTTAACTTCTTTATCAGGCGAAATACAACCTGCTCCAAATGGGAATTTAAAATAAATTGCAATAACTTCAAATCCTTGCTCTTGCATAATCTTCACCGCTAATCTCGAATCAAGTCCATTTGAAAATAAAACAATACATTTCTTTCCCATATATGAAACTCTAAAACTAAGCTTTTAAATTTTTTTAATCAAAAGTTATATAAACTAAAGGGATTTTAATTTTTTATGGAAAAAGATATCGGAAAAATAAGAAAAAATGACCAAAGCGAAATTATAATTCGAATTGACGACTTCGGAGGAAAGCGAGGATTAACAATTAGAGAATTTGTAACTTCAGACAGATATACTGGTTTTACTAAAGCAGGAGTAAGAATTCTTGGTTCAGACTTTGCAGGATTCAAAGAAATGATAAATTCGATTTCAGAAAAAGAAATATTAGAAGGATCAGAAGGACAAGCAACACTAGAAAAATCAGATCCAGAAAATAATTCTAAAGAAGACCTACCTGATTATTAAAATGAGTACAAGAACTCCAGAAGTTTAGGGAAGTGGAGATGATTCTGTTTTATTGATGAATGTGATTGGATTTTAATAGAAGAAGTATATGAAGATTTAGAGAAGAATAATTCAAAAAGTTAGAAGAGAGGAAAAACTTAGGGAATTTTTAAGAAGGCTCCCAAGTTTAGAAGAAGTCTATTGCAACTTTATTAATCTAATTTTTTATGTTTGAAAATTAAACCTTAATTAGTTTTGAATACTTATTCGAAACATTTATAAACTCTAATGAATTGGTATTCATAATTAAATAGGAGAAAATAAAATGCCAAACAAAGACAAAACAGGACCTTTAGGACAGGGGCCTCTAACTGGAAGACAGATGGGAAATTGCAAAGGTGCGTCTCCCTTAATGAATGGGAGAGGACCATGTGGAAGAGGGCTCGGTCGAGGATTTGGAAGAGGATTTGGATTTAGACAAAATCCGCAATTCCAAGAAGTTGTTTTAACAAAAGAACAAGAAGCAAAAATCCTTGAACAGAACCTCAAAGACCTTGAATCTGAAAAATTAGCAATTCAGAAACAACTCAAAGAACTTAAATAGATTTATAAGTTATTTTTAATTTATTTTAAAATGAACTCAAAAATATTTGTTTCGATATTAGGAATTTTTGTTAATTTATGTTTAGCAATTGGGAAGATTTTAGTCGGTTGGATTTCTAAGTCTACTTCAGTTTTTGCAGACGGAATAAATTCTGGAACAGATGTAATAGCCTCAACAATTAATTTCATAGGTGTTAAAATTTCTGAAAAACCCGCAGATGAAGGCCACCCTTATGGTCATGGAAAAGCCGAAGTACTCTCAGGATTTATCATTACTATAATCATTTTTATTTCAGGTTTAGCAATTCTTTATGAAGCAGTAAAAGAAATAATCTCCCCTTCAAAAATTGAAATCTCAATTATTGTATTTATTGTTATGGGAATCTCTGCTGCAACAAATGGGATAATGTCTTTCTTAAAAATAAGAGCAGGAAAAAAACACGACTCAATAAGTTTAATCTCTGACGGAATTCACTCTAGAATTGATCTATTAGTCTCAGTTGTAATTTTTGCAGGGCTTTTCTTAATGAAATACTCTTCAAGGATTGATTCTGTTCTTGCTTTGTTCGTAGGAATTTATATCTTAAAAGAATCATTAGAACTAGGAAAAAACACAACAGACATCCTTCTTGGGGCTTCAGCAGGAAAAGAGATTGAAGATAAAATTAAAAAAATCTCAAACAAATTAGACATTCAGTTAACTGATTTAAAAACTCAAAAGAGAGGTTCCCAAATCTCTGCAAATCTTGAAATTATCCTTCCAAGTAAAACAAAGGTTGAAGATGCAACTCAGATTTCTGAAAAATTAAGAAAGACATTAGTTCAAGAAATCTCTGAAATAGATTATGTAGCAATACAAATAAAATCCCACAAAGTTAAAACCAGCTATTTCCACCACCCGATGGGAAGATTTAGATGGAACAAAGAATCACAACAAGAAGAATACTGTATTTGTAAAAAATGTGGATATAAAACTAAACACCGAAGAGGAATTCCCTGCTCAACTTTAACCTGCCCAAAATGTAAGTCAAAATTAGTTAGAGAGGGAGTAAAAAATGCCTAGACCTTGTATTCGACGAAAAATAAGTGGAAGACCAAATTCATTTTATTTCAAACCTGCAGGAATTAGAATGATAGATTTAGAAGAGAATATTCTAACTCTCCCGGAATTTGAAGCAATTAGACTAATAGATCTGGAAGAAACACCCCAAGAAAAATCAGCAAAACAAATGCAAATATCCCAACCAACATTATCAAGAATATTAAAATCAGCAAGGAAAAAAATATCTGAATCTATTATTAAAGGAAAAGCTATAAAAATACAAAAATCCATAAACTAAAATGGAAAAAGGTTGGATAACATTAGTGGTGATATTTGGAATATTAGGGTTAGGGGGGATTATTCTAACTTTAGAAAATAATTCTTCAATAACAAAAGAAACTACTGAATGTATTGCAGAAAATTCCATCTTATATATACAATTAGGCTGTCATGCTTGCGAAGCCCAGGAAGAGATGTTTGGAGATAATTATCAATATTTAAATGTGGTAGACTGTTTTTTTGAAGGAGAAAAATGTCCGAATATTCGTGGAACTCCAACTTGGATTATCCAAGGTGAAGAATATCTAGGAATTCAGAATATTGAAACTCTTAAAACTTTAACTGGATGTAAATAAAATGTCAGATATTTTAAACTTAACAAAAATTACTTCTTTAGCTCTTGCAGATTCTGTTAACCCTTGTGCAATTGCAGTTTTAACAATGGTCCTCATCGCAATTCTATCTCATAATCCTAAAAAAAGAAAACAAGTACTATATGGGGGTCTTGCATTTGTTTCTGCTGTTTTCTTTGGTTATCTTTTTTATGGTACAATCATAATTCAATTTTTCAGATTATTTGCTGAATGGTTAAGAACTAATTCAATCTATGTTTATAACGGACTAGCAATTTTCTCAATGATTTTGGGAGCACTTCAAGTTAAAGATTACTTTTCTTACACTCCTGGAGGAATTGCAACTGAAATGCCGTTATGGATGAGACCCTATGCAAAATTAACAATTAGAAACATAACTTCCCCCTCAGGAGCGTTTATTATAGGATTTTTAGTTACATTATTTCTCCTTCCTTGCACAATCGGGCCATACATTGTTGCATCAGGACTTTTGTCTGAACTTGGAATTATCAAATCTCTTCCTTGGTTAATTTATTACAATTTATTATTCATACTCCCAATGATTTTTATTATCGGACTAGTTTATTATGGATTTTCTAAAGTAGAAGAAATCTCTGGATGGAAAGAAAGAAACATCCGGCAACTCCACCTCATCGCAGGAAGCTTGTTGTTTTTAGTAGGATTGGGATTATTAAGGGGTTGGTTGTAAAATGAAAACAAAAAAGG
>CAZUQL010000026.1:0-7746 GCA_964622565.1 Candidatus Woesearchaeota archaeon
AAAATTTTATTTTTTTGAAAACATTTACCTCATAACTTTTGTAACAGCTATGGCAATTACCCATACATTCTTGGATTTCGTTCCTTCAATTTTTCTCGGTTGCCCTGATACAGACACAGAACTTTCAATTCTTCCAGGACATCGACTTTTAAAATCTGGATTAGGGTATAGTGCAATTGTCCTCACTGCATATGGAAGCCTCGCTGCAATTTTTCTATTATTACTAATAACTCCTCTTTCAATAAAACTCACCCCACTAATTTACCTAAAAATATCAAAAATAATCCCATTCATCTTAATCCTCGTTTCTGGGATATTAATCTTTCTCGAACAAAAAAAATTTACTGCTCTGTTTATATTTACTCTAACCGGAATCTTAGGATTTATTGTTTTAAAAACAGATTTTAACCAACCACTCTTTCCTCTACTAACCGGATTGTTTGGGGCATCAACATTAATAAAGAGCATTAAATCAAAAACTCAAATTCCAAAACAAATTCTTATAAAACCAAAACTAAAATCATTTAAACCATTTTTTGGAGCATTAATTGCATCGCCATTGTGTAGTTTTCTTCCAGGATTAGGTTCAGGCCAAGCTGCAGTAATTGGTAATCTTTTAACTTTTGAAAAAAATAATGAAAATTCTTTCTTAGTCCTCTTAGGCGCAACAAACACTTTAGTCATGGGATTTTCATTTATTTCATTGTACGCAATTTCAAAAACCAGAACCGGTGCTGCACTCGCAGTTCAAGAAATCGTCGGCAGTTTAAACTTTAATGAAATAATTTTAATCTTAGGCGTAATCCTTATCTCCGGATTAATTGCATTTTACTTAACTTTAATTTTTGCCAAAATATTCTCCACAAATATTTCCAAATTAAATTATTCAATTTTATCTTACATAACTTTAACAATTTTAATCTTAATTGTGTTTTTTGTCTCTGGAATAATTGGATTATTCGTTTTAATAGCTTCGACATTAACTGGAATTTATTGTATCTCATTTAAAGTTCGAAGAACCCACATGATGGGCTGTTTATTAATTCCAACAATTTTGCTTTATTTTGGATTTTGAAATTAACTCAAACTCAAAACCACTTTTCAATTGACTCCTGTTTCTCCAACTCTTTTCCAAAAATATCGTCTATAGAACGTTTTGTAATCTCTAAGCATTGTTGTAAATAAGGAGAAAGTGAATAAGTTTTCGCAAGTGTCAGAGCAGGTTCAAGATACTTTCTAATTCCTCCTTCATTAATTGTAAAAATGATTTTCCCTCGACATTTAGGACAATATCCTTTTAAGGGGGGCCGTCGATAAATCTCATTGCACTGGACACATCTAAAAGTTTGCATGGAAAATTTTCTAAGATTACCTTTTAAATCTCTTAAAAAATGTCTCTCAATAATCAGCCTAGCTGTATCCGCTGTATCAACACTCCGAAGCTTTTCAACAAGTGCCATCTGATGGCTTACTTTTTCCTGCATTGTTCCTAAAATTTTATAAGAAGAACACAAAACTCCTGCATTAAAATCAGTTGTATCGTGTGTAAACCCAATATTCTGAAAAGGGTCTTTTCCCTCCTTCAAAACTGATTTGACGGTGGGGATACTAACTTGCGAAGAGTGCTCTCTTTTTTCTGCTTTTTCATAAAGCTCTAAAGGATAATAATCAGTCATTTCTAAATCTAAAATTTGATCGTCAACCTCTCCTGCAAAAATATGCCCATTCAAAACAAGGGGCGCATCTTGAGTTCCCCCTCGGTGACTTGGCAAGAATTTTCTAGAAAAATTCAAAAGAACATCCATCAACAACATCACCGCCGCTTCATCCCCATCACAGTCTCTTCTAATTGCTGCATGCATATAAGGTGATGCCAAAATACTTTGGGTCTTTGAAAATCCAATAATCCTACAAATAACCCCTGCACAATTATGGGGAGCCATACAAACTCCCAAATGCCCTATAAGATCTTCTCTTTTTGAAATATTAAAAAACCTTTCTTGATTATAAAATCTAACTAAAAGCTCGTCGATAAAATTAGTAATTTTAATAAAAACATCATCTGCTCTCTCATCCGGAGAGTCGGGGCAAGAAGGTAAAATAACGTCGTGAGGCATTAATTCCAAAATTTGAGTTTCTGAAACCAACTCTTCTCCAAGGTAATCTTTATTATAACCTAACTCTCTAATCTTATCAACACTCACTCCAACTTCACAAGGTTTAAAATGGGTAACAGGAAGTTCTGTTCCGTCATATCGAATTGTTCCGTCTTTGTTAACTTGAAGATTAAACATTGCTCTTAAAATCCCCTTCGACAAATGTTCCATAATATGATCTTCAGAACTTGTTCCCCTCACCCCCTTAACTAAACTCGGAACATCCTCTTTTTTCAGATTAACTTTCTTCAAAGCATCTTCAAAATAATAATTAATATCTAATTCAGAATATTTACTTTTTTCACACCGATCATGTTCTAGACATTTTGAAAACATTTTTTCTTTACAAGTTGGGCAATAAAACATTGCTTCAGTTCTCTTCCCACATTTTTCACAACAAGGATAAATTGTCTCTGACTTACAATCTTTACAATAGAATAATGGAAAATTTGATTTAACCTTTCCAACCCCACAAGCAGTATTCAAACTCCGAAGCCTTCCCCCTTCCTGGCCGATTGGAAAAAGAACATTAGGACTTCCAGTTAATTTTCTAAGCTTTGCTTTTTCAGGTCTCCCCATCCTCGCCCCAATGAAATCGCCAGACTTATCTTTAATCAAAAATTTTCCAACAGCATTAATTATCTCTAAAACCCCCCCTTTAGAAAAATCATAATTAGGGATAATAAACCCCCTTGGATTATCTAAATTGAAATTAATCCCCAAATTAACAAAAAACATTTTAACTTCCTCTTTTGACAGAACAACATTCTCAATAGTTACCTCATGTTCAACTCCTAAAAGTTCAAGTGTTCTTTTTCCTAATACAAATTTTTCTTGGTCTAGTTTAGTAAATGGAAAAACTAACTTCCCTTCTGTAACAATCGAACAATTCAACCATTCAATTAAATTTTGAAATTGCTCCTTGGAAACCTCCTTCCAAAAATAGATATATTTCGGATGAAGGGGGATTTTATAATCTTCTGAAAGCTTTACAGCTTCAGCTAAAGAAACTTCATAATAATCTCTAGTTTTTCCTCCTGCTTTTTCTAATTCTAGATTCCACCATTCCTCTACATAGCCCGGTTTAAGTAAATTATAATTACGGTTTAGAACATCTGAAAAAGGAAATAAAATATCTCCCAAATAGATAATCTCTTCAACAAAAGGATAAATTTTTTTTGCCTCATCAAAATTAGATAATCTCTTAACACTTTTGTTTTTTAATTTAACAATCGGTCCTTCAATTTTATCACAACAGGTTATTGCACAACCTTTAGTTGGTTTCTCAATTTTTAGTTGAGTTCCATTTGCAATAAAATTATCTGTAATCGCCATTGTCGCGGGATGTAATGATGCAGCCGAAAATCCAGAAACCCTCCCCCGCCCATATCTAAATCTAAAACCCCCACTCCTCGAAGGATGACTATAAATCGGTCTTCCTGCAACCAAATCCCGAATATAAGTTGGACGCGAATCTGAATCAGCAGATTTTTTAGAACTTAATTTTTCGTGTAACTCAATATACTTTTCTAAAAAATCCCAACCCGTAGATTTGATTCCATTTTTCTTCGCAGCATTCAAAAGTCTAAATCCTTTTGCTGCTTTCTGAGCAAGACCCTCTGAAAAAATTAAACACATTCCTCCACGAATATTATTTGTACTTACTCTTTCCAAATTTTTATAATTCGAAACCTCCAACTGCTCTGTTGGGTCCCCCTCTATTTGAATTGGAAGATTTTTCGCTAAGAAGGCCATTTCTTCTTCTGTGGGAAAATACTGAAGATTTGTAACCCTCTCATGATAGTCTACATTTTCTGTTACATATCTTTTGACTTCATTTTCATTAGGATCATATTTTGCGTAACCAAAAAGTTCTCTTAAATAATCAATAATCATTAAAACCATACACGACGCGGTTGTGCCTGCACTTCTAATTGGTCCAGAAAAATATGCTTTAAAATACTCCTTCCCCTCTCGAGTCTTCCCTAGTTTTAATTCTGTAAATCCCTCAATAGGGGATGCAACAACACCTAAAGTGGTATAAGCAAAACCAATTCTAACACCCGCATCAATTGCTTCTAACAGTGAAGAAAACGAACAAAACTTCTGCTTTGCAACTTCTTCTGCAATCTTAAAAAAAACAGTCGGATCAAGCTTTCCATATTCTTCTTCCAATTCAAGAATCCTTTTATCAATTCCACATCCAGACATCTGCGGATAAATTGTTGCAATTAATTCAACACACTTTTCAGCCATGGTCTTTGCTAAAGGAATCTCAACCTTACTAACCGGATCAAACCCCTTTTCCCTCGCTAACTTTGCAATTTCATAATTCTTTTTAATTTCCTCATCAAACTTCTTAAAATAAAAATCAGTTTTCATTTTCTATTTTTTCAATTACCTCCATTGCCTCATTCCAATCCTTAACTCGATAAATTCCTTCAGGAAGCACTCCTTGGTTCCATGGCTTATCTAATAAAATAACTTTAATTCCATTATTCACACAATCACGTGCAACCCCCAAATTATCTTCAACCATCAGATCAAATTTATTTTCCACACAAAATTCATATTTTTTTACCCCCTTATCTGAAGTATAATAAATCTCAGACTTAAAACTCTCAAAAGTATCCTTAAAAAATTTTAAAGTCTCTTCTCTTTGCTTCTCATTAGCATTAACTCTAGAGGTAATAAATGAAAACTCTTTCTTATTCAGTTGTGGAAAAATTTCCTTAAAATCTTCAAAAACTAATTGTGAAGGAGAATGCTCCTCTTGGATATATCTTTCCAAGAACAAGATTGTTTTTTCTTTTCCGAGTGGCTTAAAAAAATCCGAAGCAAAATCCAGAGGGGATAAACTTTTTCCCAACTTTTTATTACAAAATTGAGTAAAGACCGGGAAAAAACTCATAACAGTATCATCAATATCAATTCCTATTTTCATTTTCATCTCCTAACAACAACATTGCAGCGTCATATTTGGGTTTAATTAATTTTTTTGATTCTTTAAGTTCCAATTGGTTCCACTTCCTTTGAAGTTTTTCTTTCACTGATTTTCGTGCTTCATTTAACTCAAGTCCCTCGTGAACTAAAGTAACTAAAAACTGCTTAGTAAGATTATTAAAAGCATCCATTGCATCTGCTTCTGCAATTATTTTTTCTTCAATAGAATCTCTCTTATTCTCTTGTTCCCTCGATCCTCTATGATTTAAGATGCACAACTTAACTCGATTAATCTTTTCTTCAGGATAATTTAATTCTCTTAATTTTTTTTCAGCAACCTTTGTAGAAGTAATATGGTGGTTTTTCCTCCCATAGATTATTGAACCAATATCATGTAACCAAGCAGCTAATTCCACAATTTCAAAATCAACCTCTTGTTTGTTATTCATTTCCCTTGCTAATTGGTTTGATAAATTTACCATTGAAATAAAATGGAATTTAAACGCAGTAGGATATTTTGCCGAGGGTTTTTTACATTCTTCTTCTACAAAACTTTTTACTTTATCTACAATCTCTGTCATCGCTTCTCCTCGCTTTCTTCTTTATCTTCAAAATCCAAAATTTTAACTTGTCGAGTTTTCAAATTAAACAGAGGAACTTTACAATGATCAGGTTTATTTCCAAACTTTTCTTGATAAGGAGTCATTGCTTCCCAACAAGAAGTAGATACAACAAGAATATTATTATAATAACTAATTCCACACTTGTGCGTGTGTGCTGAAACAAAAACATCTGGAATTTTATTAATCACAAGTCCGTCTTTTTCAGAAGGATAATACTGAGTTGAAGTATGTGTGGGAGCAAGGTGCCTATGTTTTAGAAGATACTTCATAATCTCCTCCGGAGAATTCATTGCTCTTTTTAACATCAAAGAAGAAACATTATTCGCATAAAAAGGAAAACTAAAACCATGGTAAGTTAGTACATCAAATCCAGAGAAAGAATCATTAAAACCAATGTTTACAGAACAGGGATTTGGAGTAATAATTACATTCTTGAGTTCATAAAGAGGCCAAGCAAATTTCTCATCAAACATCGGCTGGGGTTCCATAAGTCTAACTCCCTCGTGATTTCCTGGAGAGATAATAATCTTAATGTCGCTCCTAACCTTTTTTAATAATTCTGAAAACAAAACAAATTGCTCTTCTAAATCAGTTATTTCTAAATCCCTTTCCTGATTAGGGTAATTTCCAACTCCCGCAACAATATCTCCCACAAGAAATAAATACTTTATTTTTTTAGCTTCTTCCCTATCTCCAATTTTCAAATTTAAGTAGTCTAAAAATTTATCAAAACCCTTTTTTAAAAAACGTTTACTTCCAAAATGAATATCCCCTAAAAAGATAACACTCTCGTTAAAATGGGACAATTTTCTTTCATGTAAAACTGCTTCGGGAAAAATAATATCATTTGCAAAAACAATCTCCCTATTTCCTGAAACCTTAAAACCCAAAACAGAATCTAAACTTAAATCATCTGCTTTTTCATAAAGTTCCTTTTTTACATTTGAAACCAAAACTCTAATCTTTCCGCTCATATCCTCAATTTCCAATAAAATATTCTTATTCTTTGTAACTCGCTTATCAACAACAAAACCAATCAAAGAAAAATTCCTTTTTTCACCTGAAATCTTATTAATTGAAATTAAATTATCCAGCTCAGAATGTTCTTGTAAAATTTTTGATAAATCATAAAACCGGTTTCTAAAATAATTGACAAAATCCTTAACTTCAATTTTCTTATTCAAAAAAGGAAAGTTAGACAAAACTTTAACCGAACCTCCAAATGTTTGAGAATTATTTATCTCAGAGGTAACTTCTTCAGAAATTTCAATTTTCAAACCTAACTCTATCTTAAGTTTTTTAATCTTATTCTGTTCAGGAAGGTTATGGAGTATCTTACTAAAAGCAGATTTATTTTGCTCAATAAAATTTCGAGTAATCACACGAGTGTTAGAATAAGACTTAACTTTACTTAATAGAAGTTTAACTACTTCAACATCATTTACATTTGAGAAAAGATTCAAAATATCTTGATCAATCAACAAACCATTTTCTAAACAAAATTTCAATATTTCTTGTGAAACCATTTTATAATAAAGATTCTATAATAATATCTTTTGATTTTTTTATAATTTTATCACTAATTACTAATTTAATTTCCCTCATTCTTCCTCCCCTCCCCTTTGAAATAACTCGAACATTAATAATCCCTAACATATCAAATTCCTGAATAATATCTGAAACTCTTCTCTGAGTTAAAACATCTGATTTATACTCCCTACAAAGCGACTGATAAAAATTATAAACATCCCCTGTAAAGATGGATTCTTTAGAATTATTTGATTTTAACTTTTCAGCTAATTTAATAATTGATAATAAAACCAATTGAAATTGTTTTGGTTCTGTTTTAATAACATCAAGAATTTTATCTCTTTCTATCTTTTCATTTGCCATATCTAAATATTTTAAACCAATTCTATTTGAATTTTCTCTTTCACACAATTCCCCTGCAATTCTTAACAAATCCAAAGCCCTCCTTGCATCTCCATGCTCTCTTGCAGCTAATGCAGCACATTTTGCAATAA
>CAZUQL010000027.1:0-7226 GCA_964622565.1 Candidatus Woesearchaeota archaeon
TAATTCAACGAAATTTTTTCCTGCGGGAAAAAACTCTGCGCGAGATTAATTTTATAGATTTAGGAAGCACCTATTTTATAGCAAGACCAAATCCTTTTTTTGTTTTAATGATTTTTTTGAAACCCGCATTTTTCAAAACTTTTGACAAATCATTAAAAGTCCATTTATAGAGGTGAAACATTTTTGCAATCTCCGCCCTCGTTTTGCCTTTTTCTTCAACTAAAAAAATTCTATTTCCGATTAATCTGTCTGGAGCCTCCTCATAAACTTCAATTTCCCGAACTTTTATTTTATTTTTTGTAACAGCAGGATGTAGTCCGAATTTGCCCATTTCTTTCAAATCTTCTTTTTTTTCTTTTTGCAAATCCGCTTTATTTTTTGCTGTTCCTGTAAAAATAAAAGTTCCGCCGCCCTCCAGAACAGAATAAATCCCCTTCGCCAATTTGGTCATTGTTTCTTTTGATTCAATCCAATCGAATTGGTCACTAAAAACACAATCATATTTTGTTTTTGCTTTTTTAGATAAATCTTCAAATAAACATCTAAAAAATCTTATTTTTTGATTGTGTTCTTTAGCAAATGTTGGGGCATTTTTTATTGCTGTTGGACTTCCGTCAAACCCTTCAACATTATAGCCCAATTCTGAAACAATGACAGATTTTAGTCCAAACCCACACCCAACATCAAGAATTTTTTTAGGATTTATTTTTTGCAAAACTTCCGAGATACTCTTTTTCCAATCTTTTAATTCATCTCTCCATTTTGTTTCCCAATAATCTCTTAAAAACCATTCCCATTTCCAAAGAGTATCCCAAGATTGCAATTCATTAGAACAAATTTTTAGTTTCACCTCTTCCATAATTTGAAAAAGGATTTAGTATTTATTAAGTTAGCGGAGCTTCCAATTTAGAAAGAATAAAATTAATTTCTCTCGCCACATTGCATTCTCGCCCTGCTGGGCTCGGGTCGTTGAACAGGGGATAAAGAGAAAAATCTTTTTGCTTACGCAAATTTTCTTCGTGAAAACCAGATTTTTCCCAAATTCTTCTTCCAGCTCTGAAAAAATTTAAATATCTATTTTTTCTTTTTTATTTATGCAAGAAAATTTAGATGAAAAATTCATTCGAAAATGTATTGAACTTTCAGAAGAATCTATGAAAAATGGCGGGGCGCCGTTTGGTGCGTTGATTGTGCAGAATGGAAAGATAATCGCCGATTCAATTAATAACGCTCAGACTAAGATTTTAGATCATGCAGAGATTTTAGTTTTAGATAAAGTCCACAAAAAACTTGGTACTTCTAATTTGAGTGACTGTGTTTTGTATTCAAGTTGTGAGCCGTGTCCAATGTGTTCATTTATGATTCGGGAATATAAAATTAAGAAGGTTGTTTTTTAGGTTCTATCCCCTTTGATGGGAGGATTTTCAAAATGGAAAATTCTTCAAGATGAAGGTTTGTCAAATTGTAATAATTTTTTTGGAAAGCCTCCAGAAGGGATAGCAAGTTTGTTAGAAAACGAAGGTTTGAAAGTTATGAATAAATTTCCTCCTTTTGTTGGAGTTTTTGGGAATAATGCGAAAAATTAGTTTAAGAAACTTTTATAAATAGATTTTTGTTTAACTTTTCATGAAAATTCAATATGTTTTTTATCTTGTAGGAATCTTGTTTATTTTTGCGTCAGTAGTTTATTTTACAAGAGAGTTTATTAATGAATTACCTGACATGATTAAACTACTTTTATTGATTGTTTCAGTTTTTATTAGTTTTATTATTGCAGAATTTTTAAGAGGAGGAGACTTATAATGGGATGGTATCCTATTTTGGGTTGGGGAGTATTTTGGATTAGTTTTGTCGCTTCAATAATTTTATTTTCAATGTATAAGAAGATTTACCCAGTGGTTTATTTAATTTCTGTAGCATTGTATATTTTTACTGTTGGGTTTATGATAGATGTTTTTAAGTTTGGGAAGCTTGGAATCTTATCTTCTTTAATTCTTTCAGCAATCTTATTTATGTTGCTTGGATTCTATCTCTCTCGAGTTTTACATATTGAGAAGGATTAAAATGAAACTTCAAAACTCAATTTATCTTGCGATTGCATTTGTTTTTTTACTTCTTTGCTTTGGATTTTTAGGTTTATATTATACTCAAGAATTCAAGGAAGAGTTTAATTTTAAATCTCAACTTAGTTTTGATGAACTGGATATTTCTTCACGTTCGTATAATGGAGCAGATTACATCTATAATATTCAGGCTAATCTTGGAGAAATTATTCTTATTAACAAAGGATATTTTACTCAAATTTATCATCCTCCCAGGGTTATTGGTTGTGTAGATTTTAAGCCGGAGGCACAAACCTTCTTGAGGGGTTATAATCTTGAAGGGAATAGGGAAATAATAATTGGAATTTCCTCGACTCTAGGAGATATAAATACTTACAGTCCTGAAGAGATTTCTGTTCCAGTGGGAAAATCTAGGAGTCTTTATATTAATGCAGATTATCGGATTTCTTCTTGGGGCGGGGGAGTGAACGGATTTCCTTATGATGATTTTGTTTCAAGTGTGGAGTCTGTTTCATTTTATCAGATTAAGGAAAAAGAGGATAATCCTTTTATCCTCGGAGGGTATAGTTTGGTTGAAGAGGAGAGTTGTGAGTTTTTAGAATTGAATCAGGAACCTCTTAAAGTTATTTATTTTTCTTAATTAAAGTCCTAAACTTTCAATAAACTTTTTCTTGTCAAATTTTTCTAAATCTGAATATTCTTGCCCTGTTCCTAAAAATAAAATAGGTTTTTTTGTTACATAGCCAATACTCAAAGCTGTTCCGCCTTTTTCGTCTATGTCTGCTTTGCTTAGAATTATTCCATTAAGTTGAATTGCAAAGTTGAATGTTCGAGCCTGTTCTGTTGCATCGTTACCTGTGATTGATTCTCCTACGAATAATTTTAAATTTGGTTTGCAAACTCGTGCAATTTTTTCAAGTTCTTGCATTAAATTTTTTGAAGAGTGCATTCTTCCTGCAGTGTCAATTAACACGACGTCTTTTTTAGATTTTTTTGCATATTGTATTGCTTCGAATCCTACAGAAGCAGGATCGGTTTCATAGTTCTGAGCAATAACTGGAATTGAAAGATTTTCTCCGTGTTTTTTTATTTGATCTATTGCTGCTGCTCGAAAAGTGTCTCCTGCAGCAAGAACGCAAGTTAAATTTTCTTTTTTTAATTTATCTGCGAACTTCGCAATTGTAGTTGTTTTTCCAGAACCATTAATTCCACAAAATAAAATCACATAAGGTTTTTCTGATTTTTTTATTTCTTTAATCACATCAAAGGGGTCGATAATTATTTCTTCAATTATTTCTTTTAGAGACTCTTTAATGTATGATTCAATTTCTTTTTTTGGAATTTCTTTCCCAATTATTTTTTCTTCTAAATTTTGGATTATTTTTTCAGTTACTTCTAAAGCTACGTTGTTTTCTAAGAGAATTAATTCTAAATCTTCTTCATATTCTTTGAAGTCTTCTTTAGAAATTTTTATATTTGAGATTTTTGAAGTTATTTTTTGGAAAAATGATTTTTCTTTTTTTGATTCTTTAACTACTTCTGGGATTTTTTCAAGTTCAGGTTCGTATTTTTGAGTGCCTGGATTAAACTTCTTAGGAATTTTTATTTCTTTTGATTTTTTTTTGATTTTTTTAGTTTTAACTGGTTTTGATTCTTTTTTAGATAGACTTTTCGCCCAATTTGATATTTTTGATTTTAGTAGGTTGAACATCTTTTTTTATAAGAATAAGTTTATATATATCTTTTCTTTTGATTTTTTATAAGGAGGTTCATGACATGACACCAATTGAATGGATTGCTGCGATTTTGATTGTTTTTGCAGTTGTTAAAATTTTGGTGCTATTAGTTAAGCCAGTTGCTTGGATGAAATTTGCTAAGGCAATTTGGAGTAATGCCGGAGTTGTTAAAATTGTAGCTTTTGTTTTAGCAGGAGTTGTTTTATACTACTTAGATGCTTCAGGAATTACAATTGTTCAGATTTTTGCTGTTACTGCTTTTGTTGCTCTTTTAGCAATGGTTGGACTTGCAGATGAAGTTGAGTATTTCATAAAGAAATATAGTGTTTTAGTTAAAACAGGAAAAATATGGAAAAAATATTGGCTTTATACTATAATTTGGATAGCACTTTTAATCTGGGGAATAAAGGTTCTTTGGATTTAAGCTTATTTTATTTTTCTTTATATTTTTTATTATCTAAATTTTTATAAACTTGGGTTTCTTGGATTTTTTATGAAACTAGACGAGGTAATTAGAAGAGGAGATGTTGATGCTAATTTTGCCCTTTCTTTAAATATGAACTCCTCTCAAATTGCTGAATGGGCAGTAGAGGGTTTAAATATATTTTATTCTGAAATTGTTTCTCGATTAAAAAATATTGAAGAATCCCCCCTAAGTTATATAGCATTTATTATGGGTTCTCTTGTTCAGTTTAGAAAATTGGGAGCGGGGATTCTTGTCGAAGGAGTTGAAGAGTATTTAAGAGGAAAGTATTCTTCTGAAATGCAAAGAGATGATCAATTACTTCAGGAAGCGGAGGAGAGTATGAGGGGATGAAAGGGATATTTGTTATTCTAGATGGAATTGGAGATTTACCTCATAAACTTTTGAAAGATCAAACTCCGTTGGAAGCTGCGGAGACTCCGAATTTGGATTTTTTTGCGACAAGGGGAAAGCTGGGTTATATGTATCCTGTGCGGCAAGGTTTTGTTCCAGAGTCTGACGAAGCAATTGTTTCTATTTTTGGAAATGATTTAATTTCTAGTTCACGAGGGCAATTAGAGGCAAGGGGCGCAGATTTAAAACTTACTCGGGGGGACTTGGCTTTTAGAGCTAACTTTGCAACAATTGATTCTTATGAAAAAGGAAATATTTTAGATAGACGAGTTGGAAGAACTCTGACGACTTCCGAAGCAAAGGAACTTGCTAAGTCAATTAATTTTATAAAAATGCCTGTTGATTTTATTTTTAAACCTACAATTCAACATCGGGCAGCGTTGGTGTTTAAAGGAGGTTTTTCAGATAATATTTCTGGAAATGATTCTGCTTATATTAAGGGAAAGTTAGATAAAAAAGATAAAATAGAACCTGTTAAACCTTTTGATGATGATGAAAATTCAGTTTATACTTCTGCTTTAGTAAATGATTTTCTTGAAAAGATTTATGAAGTTTTGAAAAACCACCCTGTTAATCTTCAGAGGATTAAACGGGGTTTAATGCCTGCGAACTTTATTTTAATTCGGGGTTCTGGAATTGAGCCTCCAAAATTACAAAAATATAATAATTGGATTTCCTTGGGTTATATGCCTCTTGAAATTGGTTTTTCGCGGTCTTGTGGAATGAGGGTTTATTCATTTAATTATCCTAAATTAAAAAGTTTGGATTCTTATGAAAACTTGCACGCAGGCTTGAGAAAAGCTTGTAAGTATGCAATTAAAATGGTGAAAAAAAATTCTAAAGCTTATGATTATGCATATATCCACATTAAGGAGACAGACACGCCGGGGCATGATAATAAACCTTTTGAAAAAAAGGAAATGATAGAATATATTGATAAGACTTTGTTTAGATTTTTGAGAAGTTTTTTGCCTTCTCGGGGAATTAAACTTGTTGTTACAGGAGATCATTCAACTCCTTGTTCTTTGAAAAATCATTCAGCAGGGCCTGTTCCTTTGCTTTTTTATGATCAGTCTTTTTTAAAAGAAAAACACTTTAATGAGAAAGAGGCGCGTAGAGGAGAGTTAAAAGGAATTTTAGGAAAAGATTTGTTTAAAATTGTCGGGTTTAAGAAATAATTTATTTTTCTATAATCTCAGTACCACAATCAATTTAAATTCGAGTTTTATCCTTAATATATGATAACTTATGATGATATTTATGAATCTGCTAAAAAGAACCCGCTGGTTCTTTTTGAATCTCCTCAAAGTGCGGAACTGCGATTTATAAATTCCTCCGGTGAAATCGCGAGCAGATTCAGGAGCAATTTAAAATGATAACTTATAATGATATTTATGAATCTGCGCGGAAGGAGAGGTATTCTGAACAATTGCAAGCACTCCCTAAAAAATTTGTTGATGATGTTGCTCAATACTTAAAAGAAAAAAAGGAAATTGCTTCAAAAGAAGATGAGGATTTTGCAGATGTTATTCAAAAAAATAAAAAGCAACTTGAAAATGCAATTACTTTATTTAAGGAGTTGATGTTGAAGAGAAGGAAGAAAATTTTAAATTTAGTTTTAATTGCAGCGGAGACAGGAATTTCAAAACAGGATTTTGAAAATATGTTAGTTTTTGAAAAGGAACTTTTTGAAGAAATAATGAGATGTATGGATTCTGCAGATAAAAAAATGAGTGCAAGTTTAAATGGGAATGGAATTGTAGAAGAAAAAGTTTTACATGAACTTGTTGCTTTTTTAGAAGAGGTTGAAGAGTTTGTTGGGTTGGAGGGGGAGAAGATGGGACCATTTGAAAAAGGTCAAGTTGCAAACATTCCAAAACAAATTGCAGATATTTTAATTGCAGATAATAAAGCTGAAATTGTTGAATCTTAGAAAACTTTATTAATCTCTGGTTATTTTTGTTTTAATGAAAAGTAGAATTATTACGGGAATTTTATTGATATTCTTAGGTTTGTTTTTAATGTTCGTACCGATGATTTTTAATGAGGGGAGTTTTATTATTTGGTTTTATGGAATTCCTATCTTGATTTTAGGAATTGCAGTTTTATTTAACAAAAACGAAGATAAAATCGAAGAGATTAAAAAATCAAAAGGAGGTGTAAGATGATTATTACAACAGGAGACGAAATTCCAGGAAAGAGGGTTGTGAAGATTCTTGGAGTTGTTAAGGGGAGTACAGTTAGGGCGAGAAATATTGGAAGGGATATTGGGGCTGGTTTGAAAAACCTTATTGGAGGAGAGATAAAAACATATACTGAAATGACTGCTCAAGCAAGAGATGAAGCATATAATCGAATGGTTAATGAGGCAGTTGATCTTGGTGCAGATGCAATTATTGGAATGAAATTTATGACTTCAATGGTGATGACAGGTGCTTCAGAAATGTTAGCTTATGGAACTGCTGTGAAGTTGAAGTAATTCTTTAACTAATTTTTTTGATCTGTTAGAAATTATCAAAGCCTCCAAACAGGATTCTTTGATCTGTTAGA
>CAZUQL010000028.1:0-7218 GCA_964622565.1 Candidatus Woesearchaeota archaeon
TCTCCGCACCAAAACCCGTCTGGATAAGATGAAGACGCTCCATCATGCCCAACTCCATCTCCATCAGCATCAATATAAATAGGAGTATCACAACAATTTCCTCTACCATCACAAACACCCCCAATTGTTTCTGTAACTAAAGTCCCTCCAGGAAGAGTATGCCCTCCCACTATGAAATGGCAGGAAGAACCTGAAGAACTAAAACTTATCTCTGGAAATTCAATAGTTCTATCCATCCATCCGTCTCCATCTGTATCAATATCTTTAGAACCCATATCAACACTAACACACCCCTTAGGAAACTCTCCAACATAATAACTCACTGCACAATCAACAGTAACATCAACCATACTTCCATTAACTCCCATTTCTGAATAAGCTACAGGATAACAATCTGAAAAATCATAAAACCATGAAGAAGGAACCATTTCCCCATTCCAAGAATCAAGTGAAAATGAATAAAGATAAGGTTTAGAAAGAGTAGGGGGATCTGAAACAAACTCTTCGTAACATTCTGATCCAAGATTTGTCAACTGTGCTGCATCAATAAAATTATTAAATTCCTCATTCTGCAAACACATTGAATTAGATGCTCCAGGAGTTAAACCCAAAACAAAATTTCCTGAAATCAAAATTCCTAAAATACCAAAAAGTAAAATCAAACTCTTTTTTTTCATTTTATAAAATTTGATAATTTCCAATTTCATTCCCCTCAACAATAACTTGTTCTGAATTAAACCCACCTAAGTTATCTCTTAGTGCTTTGATTGCATTTCTTGTATTCACTGATTCCCAACCTGCAACAAGTATTTGTTTTTGTGAACCAGATTGTTTAATTCTTACAATTGCTTTTTCAAAGGGAATTGTACTATCTAATCCATAAGAAGGGTAATCTACTCCAACAAATTCTGCAGCATATCTATTCACTGCAGGGCCACCCACAATAATTAGATTATCTGTATCTCCTATCACTGCATCATCTACAACTGTCTGGGATATTTTGTATTTTCCTGCTAATTCAATTGCTCCAATAGAATCACTTGCAGACGCATCTCTTCCAATCACAATCTTGAATGTCTCGGGATTATTATTTACTGAAATTTCTTCAAGAGTATCTGAAATACTTCCTCCAGTAATACTACACAAGTCTATTCTACATATCCAATCATGATCAACACAGTCACACGCACCAATCTTTAAACTTCCATCTGCACAAACATAATCTTTGTTCTCTCCACTTGAACAAGAATACTCCTTAACACAATATGCTCCATCAAAATCATCAACACACTCATAACAAGGATAAGAGTAACTCTCAACTCCAGATTCCCCACAAGCGTATTCTGTTATTGTTCCAATACCGCAAACATCATAATAACTACCTTCAGCAGATTCAACTTTACCTGGACTAAAGATGTCAATTCCCTCATCACCAGTTTCAGAACAACTTGGTGAACATGCTTCATATTCTGCAGGTTTCTCAAATGAAGTTCCACACATATTCATATCATAACATTGTGTTGTTCTTTCTCCTCCTGAAGAACATTCACTCCAAGGTTCGCATTCCCAATCTTCAACACAAACAGGACCACTAACAATAGTACTAAGGGCTGAATCTCCTCCAGTTAAAACATCAGACAATTGAGTACCAATACGAACTCCTACTCTTCCCTGGATCTCTCCGTAGTCAGCTAAAGGATTAATTGAATATGAGTAAGTATATTCTCCGGCTAAAACATTTTGAGAATCCCATGAAATAACATTTTCAATAGAACCATCTAAGATCGGAGTAGGATAAATATTAGAAACTTCAAAACCTGCTGGAACAATCTCCCCCACAATTAATTCATCCACCTCGTCAGAAAGAACAACATTAATAGTAACCTCTCCCAATTGATTATAAACCATCTCTGGAATTGTTCTTGTTGCAGAAATTGAAAGATCCCTAATAAATAAAGGTTCTAAAATTCCGTCATTAATTTTAAATGCATAATCTTCATACATTTGAGGATAGTTCAAATAATTAGAAAGAACTGAAACAGCCTCAGATAATCCATTTAAATCAGAAGAATAAACAAACAAAGAATTAGTTTCTAAATCATAATAGATAATCGCGTCATTTGTACCAATTAAATCTCCATAAGGAAGATCAACAAAATCAAATTGACCAATTACAATATTATTATTTAAATAGGTAACTTCAGATTCTCTAAATGCATCTCCTGCAATTCCAAAAGAGTAAGCAATGTTAGAGATTGTAGAAATCTCGCTTGAAGAAGCATAATCAGAAATAACGATATTATAATTCAAAGGAGAAATTGAAACCTGATCTAAAAAACCTGAAACAGAACCTTCGGGTGAAAATAAGGGTCCTGCACGAAATAATAAATATAAACCCGCAAGGACTAAAACAATAATAGCAAAAGAAATAATTTTAGAAAATGATTTATTCTTAGATTTTGAAATTTTACTCCCTCTCTTAACCATCCGTTAGTTAGGAAAAAACTCTTTATAAACATTTTTATTTAGAATCACTTGGAAGCAAACAAAAAAAGCTGTGAGACTTTAATGCTTGCCTTGCTAAATCTTGAACATCTCCAAGTTTAACTGCTTGAATATTTTTTTCAAAATCATAAAAACTCTGAGCATCTCCCTCAACTTCAGAAATAATCAAATTAACCATTTGCGACTGAGTGTCTTCTTGAGAGATATAATAATTACCAATCATCTGAACTTTTACTTCTTCAAGTTCTTCTTTTGTCAAGGCTGCTGAAACTTTTTCAAATTCCTGTAAAATTAATTTTTTAACTTCTAAAATATTTTCTTTAGAAGTTCCAACATAAATAAAACAATAAGAAAAATCTCTATTAACCTCCGCCCCTCCTTTAATTGAATAAGCCAGGTTTCTTTTTTCTCGAATTTCCTCAAACAACCTCGAAGACATTCCTTCTGCTAAGAGAGTAATCAAAACTTTTGAAGCGTAACTTTTTTTATTAGAACTTAAAGGAGAATGAAACGCGAAAACTAAATTTGCTTGATCAATTCCTTTTCTTTTTTCAACTGAAGATTTGTTTATATTTGAAGATTTTATTTTAGGAACTTTCCCTTTCTTATTTGAAAACTTTTTTTCAGCAAATTCAACAATCTCCTTAAAATCTGCTTTCCCCACAACACAAAGAATCATATTATTTGGTTGATAAAGTTGAGTAAACTTTTCTAAAAGATTTTTTCTTTTAATTGAAGACATTGTTTTAAAATCCCCTGCAATACTTTTTCCAAGTGTTCCAGCATAAAGCAAGCTCTGCAATTTATCTAATGAATAAATAATGGGGTTATCTTTCCGCATTTTAATTTCCTCAAAAATAACTTGTCTCTCTTTTTCTAATTCCTTCTCGTCAAAAAGAGGATTTTGCACAATGTCCGACAAAACTTCAAGTGCAACATTAAGATGATTTGAAGGCATCTTACACCAATAAGCAGTCACATCTTCAGAAGTAAATCCATTTAATTCTCCTCCGTTTTTTTCAATTTCCATTGCAATTTTTTTCGAACTTCTCGACGGAGTTCCCTTATAGAGCATATGTTCAATAAAATGAGAAATTCCTTTTTCAGAAAGTTCTTCATTAACTCCTCCTGCCCGCACAGCAATCCCAACACTAACCACCGGAAGATTTCTCTCTTCAAATAAAATTGTCAACCCGTTTTTCAAAACTTTTTTCTTAAATTCAAAATTCATATACTAAATAAAAAAACAGACTATATAAATTTAAACTTAATTTAAATCATAAAAAATTTTCGGCCTTAACAAAAAGTAAACCAAAACCAATATAACTATAACAACGACCAAATAAATCAGAGGGTAAAACTCTTTCCACCCAAAATCAAACAGAGTAATATCTGAAGCAGAACTAATTAAAGAAATAAACATCAAACAGCAGAAAAAAATTAATTTCTTCATCTTAAACTAAATAACTTAAAACTTTTAAATACTCCTAACTTAAAATCCATTCTTTGAGAATATCATTAAGTTCGTATATATCCATTATCCCGTAATAATAAAGCTCATATGCATCACCAACAACCCCATAAGTCACAGGATGTCTCCAACTTTCATAAAGTTCATAGTAATCATCTGCATAGGCAGACTCAGGCATCAGAATCATCCAACCGTAAGCATCAATAAGTTCTGTTGCACTAATTGGACTTGATGATAAGGTTGAATCTGGAGAAGAAGAAAGCTCTTCTGAAGATGGGGGAATTGAAGTCATAACGCAAGAACCTGAAACACATCTGTATGCAGATGTTGCAGAAACAGCTCCACAAATCTTATTTTCACAATCTGAGTCTGCACAGTTTGAGAAACCATCACAATCTTCATCGTCTGTTCCAGTCCCACACTTTTCAGTAGAACCCGGATAAGTTTCCGCATCAAAATCATCACAATCTTTTTGCATTCCGCAAATCGATGCGTCTCCTTCAGAGCTAACAAATCCGTCATTGTCTCTATCCGTTCTACACGAAAGATCACAACATAATCCAAAATCCCCTACAGAAGTTTTACAGGATTCATGATCACACCCCTCATCCTCACAATCAGTAAGACCATCACAATCATTATCTTTTCCATCCCCGCAGAATAAATAATCTGAAGGAAGAGGAATAAACCATGGAACCATTAATAAAATATCGGAAGATGGTTCGTAAAAAGGATAACCCTCTCTGTTTGAATCAGAAAGAATCTCTTTGTTAGAATTGGGACTCATCCTAAATGGATCTGTAGGGTCACAATCAATAGAATCAAAAACCCCATCTCTATCCAAATCAGATTTACAGTTTCCATCTCTTGTACACATTCCATCAAAAGTTCCTGCAGAAAACATACTACACCTTTCTCCTGCACAAGCAGAGATATCTTTACAGTCAATTAAACCATCACAATCATTATCTACCCAATCCCCACAAACCCCCTTAGTAACGGTCACATCTTCAAGGACAGAAGAAGAATAAGAAAAAGAAAGCTTCAAACCTGCAAGAGGAGTTTCGGTAGTTTGAACATCTTGAATTTTTTGAATTAACCTGTTTCCATCATCACAATCATCATTATTAATTGAGTATCCTTCGACAATTTCAGTTCCGCGTGGAACAGTATGAGGGTCTGCATGATTATCTCCTTGAAGATCTCTATCAACATCAATGTACCATAAATCAGAGTAATAGCATTTTCCAGAAAGACAGTGGCCTTCCTCGGTATAAGGAATTTCATCTGTTGAGGGTTTTATATCACAAACAGTATCATCGTAATTGTTTACCACACCATCAAGAGTATTACAAGAAGCACATTCCGGCTGATAGGTCTGATAAAGATTATAAACATAACAAAGAACATCCACTGAAACAGTACTTCCCCCTTCTGCATATTCCATAGTTCTCATATCTTCTCCATACTTACAACATCCCCCCATTTCAATATTCTCTAAATAACCTATAGGTCGATCAACTCCTGCAGGACTGCAGTCTTTATAGAGGGTAAAAAATGAATCAGGGTGTCCGTAGTACAACATCCCCTCCATTCCAGAAGCCTTACAAAATTGGTCTTTCTCAGCATCAGTCGGAACAGCACTAATAACAAAATTATTCAAAATCAAAATTCCTAAAATTCCCAAAAATAAAATCAAACTCTTTTTTTTCATAGACTAATAATAAAAAACAAGATTATAAATTTATCTACTCAAGATAAAATACTTTTCAAATTCTGTTTCAAAACTCGAAACATTCCAGTTTTTTGTTTTTACAAAATTCTCAAACCAATATCTCTTAACTTTAAATGCCTTTTTTGAAATTAAACTTTTCGTTGCAAAACTCACCACAATAAAATCAACTAAAGGAAAGATCTCTTCTAATAATTTTTTCGAATAATCCCTCTCCAACATTTCTAAAGAATCAAGAGTCTTAAACAAAAAAACAACTTTCTTTTCTTTAACCTGTAAAATTTATTTTTTAATTTTCTCTAAATTAAACAAACTCTCTGAAATTGCCCCTGCATTTTCAATTCCTCGATTCTTAAAATAGTAATTCATCAAATCAACTAACTGGCCAACTGCCTCCACCCCAAAATAATAAAAATTATCTAAATATTTTTTCAAAAAATTAAAACTAAACCCATTGATTCCTGCTCCTAAATCAATTACACAAACTTTCTCCTCCTTCAAATTTTGAAAAAGCTTTCCATAGACTTCGTCGTAAAATTTAAATCTTTCACGCGTTGAAATATGTTTTTGCAAAATCTCCTCGGGAGTTTTTTTATCTACAATTTTTTTATTTAATAACTTTCTCGAACCAAATGCAAAATAAATCTTCCTCAATAAATCTCGGGCAAGCCGGATTTTTTCTTCTTCAGAAACCTCGCGCTTTTCAAACCTTAAAAAAACTTTCTCAATATCTTTTTTAGGAAGTTGTGAAAATTCTTTTTTTTCAATTATTTTTTTATAAATTTCTTTATCCATTTTACAAAACCCAGATGAACTATTCGGAAAGCAGGGTACTGATTAGCAGGATTCCTGTTGCAGTTGAAGTTAAGCCTATCTGAATTGGCGTTGAAACCGACAACTCTTGTAGCCAACTAATCTCTCTTAAAAAAGAGTCTCCAAGTCTAAGGATTTCTCCTACGGAAGCACCACTTCTTCAATTTTCACTCCTCATTCGAGCGAGTCATTGCTACTAATTGTTGAAGTTGAATTTCATGACTTAAAATAAATCTTAATAATGTACTAATTAATTGACGTGTAGTCCATTTAGTTTTTCTTGTTGCTCATGCAAGAAATACTTCTGGGCAATATTTTCAAGAAAAAACAATTTAAATTCTTTTTGCTAGCGAGCAAATCCTCAATCTTACTCAACTTTTCGTACCCGGAAAGCAGGAAACCGACCAGCTGGAACCCCGCAGCAGTCGAAGACAAGCCAATCTGAACGGGCGTAGAAACCGACAACCCTTTTAAATGTTTCATCAGGAGCAGAATTAAGTCTCCAAAGAAAAGCATCCTTATGAGTTAATGCATTAACAACTCTGTTTATTCTTTTACTATCTTTTGTTCCAAAACTTAATTTTAATGCTTCTCTTTCTCCAGAAGATAAATCCCCTACCCAACCATCTGGACCAATAAGAGTTCCTTCTACTCTATAAGCTAAGTCTCCAAAACCATGAACTACAGCCGAATTCTG
>CAZUQL010000029.1:0-7207 GCA_964622565.1 Candidatus Woesearchaeota archaeon
AGAAGGAACAAAAATTAAAAAAAAAACATTTGAAGACAGTATCCATAACAAAGGAATTAAAGGAATAAAAAAAGAAGTCAAAAAGAAAATTTTACAATTACCAAACCAATCCGCAATTTTACCCCAAAGCCCTAAAAGAATAAGTGAAAAAAAAGTTCCTGAAAAAGTTATAATCATATAAATTGGATAACTAAACTCAAGATACCTTAACAAGTAAACAACCAAAAGGGGGGAAGAAATCGCAGAAGTGAGAGAAAGGGCTGCCCGAAAGATTGAAAACTTCCCAAAATTAGAATCCTTAAGTTTTAGTACATAATCAAAAAAAGAAAAATAATCTCCCCTCTTCAATTTAATTTTTGGCTCATATTGATATTCAAAAATTTTCCAAGAAATCAAACGAGCTACAATAGCAAACAAAAATAAGATAATAAATCCCCACATCAAAAAACCATTTTGTTTAAAATAATCTAAAAAAAAGGAAGACAAGATTGCTAAAGTAAAAGAAATAAAACCAACAATTAGATTTCTTTTTGAAAACCATCTTCCTCTATATTCCTCATCAACCACATCGCCCATCCAAGAAAACCATGCAGGAGAAGCAATATTCATAACCATAACATAAAGACTAAACAAAATAAAAAACAAAATAGGTGCAGAATTAACTAAAATATTTCTTGAAAAAAGAAAACCAATCAAAATAAAAGGAATAAACATTAATGATTCAAAAAATAAAACTTCACGAACTATCTTTTTACGAGGATATTTCTCAATTAATCTAGAACTAAAAACCTGGCTCAACGGTCCCAAAATTCCGGAAACCGAACTCATCAAAGCAACAAGAGAATTACTCATATTAATTGCAACAGCAAAAGGAGAAAGATAGTTATCTCCCAAAGCAGATTTAACTGAAGCAAAAATTCCTTCTTGGATAGAATATCTCCGAGCAGATTTTTTATTCCTTTGCAGATCTTTTAAATTTTTCATTTTTTAGCAATGCTCCACATAATTTCAAAATGTTTTTTATATGCTTCAGCAAGTTCAAAATCCTTTATTAAAATAGATATCGGATTTTCTTTTTTCCATAAGATTATCGCAACCCGATCCCCATAGATGTTTATTGCCATATTCGAAGAATACTTTTCAGAAAAATATTTTATCTCAGATAAAGGCCGGTGAATTTTTTTACTCGTCTTATTAAAAATTAATTTAGTTTTAATTTTTTTCAGAACTCGTTTTTTATCATACCAATGAAAGTATAAGTCCATCATTTCATAAGCTTTTTCTGAAGCACCAATCACAAAAATTTCTTTCTTTAAATCTAGTTGATCTTCAAACACAGACTTCAAACCATTAATCCCCTTAAAAAATCTTGTTTCCTGAATAGGTTTATTTTTCTCTTGAGAATATAATTCAACTAACGAAGGCATTAAAGAATCCATTAAACCTCTTTCTTCTTCAAGAATTTCCAAAAACCTTTGAGGATTTGAAGCTTGAAATATCTTCTTCCCATTCTCAATAATATAACTAACTAACCCCTTCTGAATTAACCTATCTGTAATATCATAAATTAATCTTCTATGCAATCCTGTTTTTCTTGAAATTGTAGATGCTGTTTTAGGTCCAATTTCAAGAATAGAGCAATATACTTTTGACTCGTTTTTAGTTAACCCTGCTTTTTCAAGAATAGTTAAATCCATAAAGTTACAAAGTTCAAGGGTATTTAAATGTGGTGATACAAATCACCCCATGGGTTTATCTAAAGGTATTTCTTAAAATAATTAATTAAACCGGAGGTAAAAGATGGAAGAAAAACAAATAATAAGACTTATAGCGATGGATCGAATAGATGTAACGCTTTCAAGTCTCGACAACAAATTAAGAAAACAAAGATCCAACTTAGCTGAAGAAGTAGCTGAAGACGTTGGAAAACAATCTGAATTTGTAGGGAAGAGAACATATGCAAGAACAGACGTAAAAGATAAAAGACTTGCAAGAGGTATGAAAGTAGCAATTGAAGAATTTGAAAAAGAATTTCCTCTATATGGAAAAATCCTAAGAAAGAAAATTGCTGAAAAAAGAGATCTAAGAGAAGAGCACCTTTATTTTGGAACAAGAGATAGTTCAAGAATTGCAGGCCAAGATTATCTAGAAGTATTAACTGACTTAGGAATATCTGAGCACCAAGCACACATGATGTATCCATTAGTAATAGAAGCAAGTCGGAAAATCCAGCAAGCGAGAAACAACCAAGAAAGAAGTGCAATTGTCGGAAAATACGTACAAAACTAAGAAGCATGAATAGTTTTTTATACTTCCCTTTTTTTTTATTTTTATGAAAAAGAAATTTTATATTACCACTGCAATTGATTATGTAAATGCCCGACCTCATGTAGGACATGCATTTGAAAAAGTATTAGCAGATGCTATCGCGCGGAAGCATAAACAACAAGGAGAAAAAGTATTCTTTCTCACAGGGGTAGATGAAAATGCACAAAAAAACGTTCAAGCCGCAGAAGAAAAGGGAATTCCCGTAAAAGAATTTATAGACCAGAACACAAGTTTATTCTTAAAGTTAGTTAAAAAACTAAACATTGACAACGACGCATTTATAAGAACCACTGCAAAGAAACATTCAAAAGTTGTAAAAGAAATAGTTCAAAAGATAATTAAAAAAGGAGACATATACAAAGGAGAATATGAAGGATATTACTGCGTTGGATGTGAAGGATTCGTAACTGAAAAAGATTTAATTAATGGAAAATGTCCAGAACATAACAAAAAACCAGAATACAGAAGAGAAGATGCCTACTTTTTCAAGTTAAGCAAATATCAAAACCAATTAATTAAATTTGTAAAAACATACATACTTCCAGAAGAAAAGAAAAATGAAATTTTATTTCGATTAAAAAAAGGATTAAACGATTTATGTATAAGTAGAAAAGGAGCAGAATGGGGAATTGGTTTTCCCGGAGATAAAAACTTCAAGATTTATGTGTGGATTGATGCATTAATAAATTACATTTCAGGAAGTCCTGAAAACTGGCCTGCGAATTTACATATAATTGGAAAGGGAATTAATTGGTTTCATTCAGTTATCTGGCCTGCGCTCTTAATGTCTGCAGGATACAAACTTCCAAAAAAACTTTTAGTTCATGGTTATTTAATCTCCGGAGGAAAAAAGATGAGTAAAAGTCTAGGTAATGTCTTGGACCCGTTAGAACTTTTAAGTAAGTATTCCACCGACGCCGTTAGATACAGTTTGTTAAGAGCGAGTGTTTTTGATGATTCTGACTATTCAGAAGAAGTCTTAATTGAAAGATACAACAACGAGCTTGCAAATAAATTAGGAAACCTTATCTCCCGGGTCGCAGGCCTAATTGAAAAAATAGGGACTGAAAAAACACCAAACAATTTAATCAAAAAATTAAAAGAAAAAGAAATTGAAAAAAAATTCAAAAATTACGAATTAGATAAAGCTTTAAGTTTAATTTTTGAATTTATAGACAACTGCAATGAATATGTCCAAAACAAAAAACCATGGGAAACAAAAGATAAAAAAGTTTTATATGAACTAAAAGAAAGTATTTTAAAAATTGCAGAATTACTCTGGCCATTTATTCCTGAATCCTCTGAAAAAATTACAAAACAGTTTAATTCTAAAAAGATAATAAAAGAAGAAATATTATTCAAAAAAATAGAATTGGAGGAAAAGGTTAATAAAGAAAAAGATATTGAAGAGATAATGGCAAATGTTGGGGCAGTTTCGTTTTCAGATTGGGAAAAATTAGATTTAAGAGTTGCAGAAATAAAAGAAATTGAAGACATTCCTGAAGCAGATAAACTCTATAAACTAAAAATCGACGTCGGGAATTTAGGAAAAAGAATAATCTGTGCGGGCATAAAGAAATATTATTCAAAAGAAGAATTAAAAAATAAAAAAATAATTATTATTTCAAATCTTGAACCAAGAACTTTGCGAGGGATTGAGAGTCATGGAATGTTGTTAGCTGCAGGGGATAAAGAAAAAGATTTTTGCGTTTTGTTAACTCCAGATAAAAAAATAGAAAACGGAATGAGAATTAGTTAAACGAAGCTTATCGACGAGAAATTGAAAACATTTATATAAGATAATCAATTTATAATTAGAAGAAATCCATCTGGGGAAAGGGTGATACTGTTCCCTGACTTTTGTCAGGGGACTAAATTTATTTTCTTTTTCTAAAAATCATCTCAAAGATACTTGGTTTATCTTTATTTGAATCGTAATCCTCTCCTAAAATCTTTGCAGCAATTTCTTTATATGCACGAGCAGACTTACTTTTAGGATGAGTATTAACAACAGCGTCTTTAAAATTTAAGGACTCTGAAATTGAAAAATCTTCAGGAACCATCCCGAGAATTGGAGACTCCAACATTTCTTTCACCGTCTCAGGAGACATTTCAATTTTATTCCCCCGAACCTTCGTAACAATAACTCCCCTAACAGGCATTTTTATCTCTTCAGAAAGTTTAATTGCTTTAAGAGCATCAGTAATAGCAGGGAGCTCGGGATTTGTCACAACAATTAATTCATCTGCAATTTTAATTGCAGAAAGCGCCTCTTCTCCAAGTCCTGCTGCACTATCCACAATAATATAATCTGCTAATTTGTGAAATTCCTTTTTGAGATTCTTAAATTCACTAAATTTTGATTTTTTTAAATCACGAATTGAAAGAGACGCCGGCATAATCTTAACTCCTGAGCTATGCTCATAAACTGCTTCAAAAGGTTCTGCTTTTTTTAACAAAAGATGATTAAGCGATACAGGAACTTCTGGAGCTCCAAGGTGGATTCCCACATTTGGAGTTGAAAGATTTCCATCCACAATTAAAACATCTTTATTAAAATAATTCATTGCTGCACCTAAGTTTATCGCAGTTGTTGTTTTTCCCACGCCTCCTTTTCCAGAAGTTATTACAATTATACTAGACATTTTAATTCACTTAGAAAGAAATTGCTTTACAGAACTTATAAAGTTTTCTAAATTATCTGCGTAGATTTTAAGTGCCTCCAAATTTACATTAATCTCTTTTCCTTGGTAAATTATTTTCAAATTAACATTTTTTCTAAACTCCCCTATTCTTTCTGTCCGAAGGTTTTCAAGTTTTCTCAACATTTCATAAAAATCAATCACCTCTAAAAATCGCTTATCTTTTTTAAAAAGCTCCCGAACTGCCTGAATACTCTTAACCGGATTGTCTGGAACAGAAGAAATCTTTTTCTTTTTTTTAGCATGTTTAAGAATCTGCTCTGTGCTAACCTCAATCATCCTCCTCCACCGTAATAATAAATTATAAATAACATCGCAAGTTTTTGTATACTTCAAACTAACATAAAGAAGATGGTCTGCACTAATTTTTTCTGGCATAATTTCGTCCATTTGACTCAGATTTCCTAAACAAGTTTAGTATATATAAGTAGTAAAAGCCGTTTTTATACTTTTCGGGAGATTTTAATTTCAGGACCAAGCCTCTCAAAAAACCCCTCAAAAAAACTCTTAGTTAAATAAAAAAAACTCTTAATCTCCGGCAAACTAATTTTTAAGATAACTCCAGACCGAATCATAATAATACTCCCTTCTTTAAAAAAATCAACCTCACTATTTTTATAAAAATTTCCCAATTTTAAAATTCTAACTAAGCCCAATTTGTCTGAACTAGAAAGACCATATTTTTGAGCGCATTTAGAGAAAAACAATCCTAAATTTTCTTTAGAGTCTTTTGAAAGTAAAAGGTTATTTTTAATATATTCGTACTTCAAAATTAAACTAATCAATTTCCTCAAAGTTAAGTCCATCTCTTTTAAAATTCCAACAAGAATCCCCTTATCTTGAATCAATGAAAAACTCACAAACAGCATGTGGTCAATTGCTTTTAGCGATGCTTCAATCTCCTGAATTTCTTGAGTAAAACTTTCCATGAAAAATAGACGAATCTAGAATTTATTTAATTTATTGTGATTAAACACTCAACTCCAAAATTGCCTCAGCCAAATCACCATTTACAGATTCAAGCACTTTTCTTGCCTGCTCTTCTGTACATCCTACTTTTTCAACAACAGTTTTAACATCGTCCTCTGAAATTTCAGGTGCAAAATTTTCCTCTCTTTCTTCTCCTCCCACAATCTGAATTGAATCTTGCCCCGGCATTTTCACTCGCGCAACTTCAGGTTGCTCAATAATAATTCGCGAGTTCTCTCCCTCAATAATAACTTTCTTACAATCAATTTGTTCTTGAGAAATTCCAAGCTGCTTCATCATTGCCTGCATCTTCCGCGGATTCATCCCAGGAATCATGATAAAAAAACCCCCAACCCAATCCTAAAAATAAGAATTAAAATAACAAAACCAACAACAGACGCAGGGGTCAGATTAAATTTACTTGCATATTCTTCTCTAAAACGAGTCAAGCCACCAAATCCCGAAGGAACACTTATATTTGCCATAAGAAAATTACCTCATATATCTTTTTAAATATTTGGGCCCGCAGATTTTAAAAAGTCTATTAAATAAGCAATATTATGTCCAAAGATAAATTTGATTTTAAAGAAATAGAAGAAAAATACAAAAAACTCTGGAAAAGAGAAAACATTTACAAATTTGATCCTAAATCAAAAAAACTAATTTATTCAATTGACACCCCCCCTCCTAACGTTTCGGGAAGAATGCATATCGGACACGCTTGTTCATACTCCCAACAAGATTTCATAGTTCGATTCATGAGAATGACAGGAAAGAATATTTTCTACCCTTTTGGAACAGACGACAACGGGCTTCCCACAGAAAGATTTATTGAAAAAACAAACAACATCAAAAGTCGAGATATGGGCCGAACAGATTTCATAAACCTCTGCTTAAAGACCTTAAAAAAAGTAACTCCGGAATGTGTTCAGGATTTTATTGACTTAGGAATTTCTGCAGATTATGATTTATATTACTCAACAATTGACAAACACTCCCAAAAAGTTTCTCAAAAATCATTTATAGAACTTTACAAAAAATCAGAAATTTACTCTGCAAAATTTCCCACAATCTGGTGTCCCTTCTGCCAAACTTCAATTGCTCAGGCAGAATTAGAAGATAAAGAACAAGAAAGTTTATTTTCAACTTTAAAATTTAAATGTGAAGAAAAAGATTTACTAATTGCAACAACAAGACCCGAATTACTC
>CAZUQL010000030.1:0-6555 GCA_964622565.1 Candidatus Woesearchaeota archaeon
AGTCTCCATCTTCCCACATAGTCAAAGATAAATTTGCTAACTCAATTTTTTGAGTAAAGTCAAATTCGTCATTGTCATTATCAACATATTTTCCATCTGCTAATAATGTTGGTAATCCTGTTCCAGGACCATTATCAGTAATAGAAGTTGCAATAACATCTGTAGAACCTTTTCCTAAGTTGAATTTTGTTGAAGACTTTTCTATTTTTATAGAGTCACCACCAGTTACAGTTGTAGCACTTGAAGTTGAACTTCCTCCTAAGTATGACTGAAGGTTTGATTGAATGTTACCTGCTTGAACAGCATCTAACACTGAAACACCTGAACCACTACCATATACAATTGCAACATTTGCGTTTCCTCCACTCACAAAAGGTGCAGGATATGTAGAAGCAGCAGCCAAAGCTATAGAAGATCCAATCATCAAAGCACCACTAAGCGCAGCTGTGATTTTTCTAAAATTTACCATTTTTTTTAACCTCCTTTCACCTGTATAAACCATGTTGTCTAAGACAACCTCCTCAACTTATGGCATAGGGAACCATTTGTTGAAAAGGAATTATTTAATTCCCTATTTCATCTTTCGATGCAATAGAAAAAGCTAATTTTCCTTTATAAAGCTTACTACCCAAATAGTCAAAATACCCCCAAAATACCCTATTTTCAAGGATTTACTTATAAACCTTTCGCTATCTTTCAAGAGTTACTATACTATCCCCTCTTTTCCTAAAAACCCAGAAACAAAACATTTATTAACATATCTATTTTAGATTGAATATATATAAAATTTGAATATATAATAAAAAAGTATATATCCGAGATATATATTAAGAAATATCTACTATACCATGGCGAAGACAAAATCAAGAGAAATCATTGTAAAAGAATCAAAAGGTTCATTTACTATTCTAAAAAATAAATCTTCTTCAAAAAAAGATTATGATTTTACTGGTCTTGTTGCTTTAAGGCATCTTTTAAGTAACGAAAAAGCAAGAATAATAAATGTTATCAAAACTCGAAAACCCGAATCAATTTATCAACTTGCAAAACTCCTAAATAGGAACTTTAAAGCAGTAAGAGATGATTTAACCCTTTTAGAAAGATTTGGATTTATTGAATTTATAGAAGAAAAAACAAAAAACCGAATTCGTCACAAACCTATCTTGATTGTTGACTCTATTTTAATAAAAGTAACTATCTAAATCTTTTAAGATTTACTCTTATCACTTCATTTCCCTTTACAAAATTTGTAGAACTTTCGTAACTATTTGATTTATCTCCCAAACTCATTTCTAAAAAAACTTTTTTCTCTGATTCAACTCTAAAATCAACTCCTCTATATTCATTTGTTTCACCAACAAACCAAACCCCCTGAATAATGCCCTCCCCCAAATTCTTCAATTTATTACAGCTACTCTCTCCCCCCACACAAACTTTCAACTCTTCACACATTAATATCAAATCTTGCATTGAAACAAAATTACCTTCATACTCTGATTCGCAATCTGAAGTGTACTGAAGAAACCCCTGAATAAAACTATCTATTTCATAATTTTGAATTTCTTCTGTACTTGAATCTGTTCTCAAATAAACTCCTAAGAAAATCAGTAAGATAATCGACACTAAAACAATTATTACAGCAAATCCAATGATTTCTTCTTGACCTTCCTTATTCATTTACTCCTCCTGAACTTATCATAATTTTCCCTAATACGCATTTATCAAAGCTTTCTTCATTAATCACCTCTTTCCTACATAAACTTACAAAATTAGATTGAAACTCTCCTTCATCTGTTCCATAAACTTCAATGATATTACAATTAGGATAATTTGAAAAACTACAAACTTCTTCTTTTTCAGGAGGATAAACAGTTCTAATCTTAATTGCTCCAACCCCCCAAAAGTTTTCATATTCTCGAGAACTTGCCAAAACCATTATTTTGTCTAAATCAATACACGAAGTTCTTCGATTTCCAAAACTTTCTCCACAAGCAAACTCTGGTGAATTAGCAATCCTCGTTAACAACAATAGTACATTTTCATTTTCTAAACTCACTGCTGTTTTTTTTAGCCCATTAAAACTAATTCCCAAAACAAACAACCCAACAAGAATAAAAAATAATACCAAAGCCACTAACATAAATGCCATTTGCTGTATTTTTATCTGCCCTTTTACCATAATCTACAAATCGCCCCCCCATTTAAATCTCTAATTGAGTTTGCAGTCTTTTCAATAGATAATAAATCTTGTGATGATTTAAGACCCTCTGCCTGTGATTTTAATAATTCCAAACTACTTCCTAAATTTGAATTGCATTTTCCTACTAAAAGTGATTCTTTATCTTGATATATTTTTGAAAGAGCTTCAACCCGCTTCATTAATCTCTGCACCTGACATTCATAAATTTCTTTTTCTGAAAAAATCCCTGCATACATTAAGCCATCTCCAGAAAAATAAATCCTTTCCTGACCCTTTAAAATCGAATTTGTTTTATAATCTACAATTTGTTCACATCCACTTCCTTTTGAAAAACAAACCCTCTGAGAACCTTTACTACAATTTTCAAATTCCACATTTTCCAAACCTAAATTACTAACATCTCCTTTTACTTCAGAAGGACTATCTACAAAACAATAACTCTCTTCAAGAGGAATTATTATTACTAAATCTGTAACTTTAAATGGAAATTCAAATGGTTTTGAAAATAAAATTAACATTTTACTCGAGATATTCGAATTTGAAAAAAAGTATTTATTTTCAAAACTAACCTTTGATCCTGGTTCAGACCATTTACCAAAACTTTTTTGTGAAAAACTAATTTGTTGTTTCCCAAAAGTTCCTTGGTTTTCACAACTATTGAACATCCTTGTATTTGAAGGGAGACTAATTGTATTTTTTTCTGCGCTTTCAAAACCCATCTCAAGAGGATTTGTTAAAATTCCTAATTGCTTTGCTGTTGTTGTATCAACAGTATATTGTCCCTGTGTGATTATTTTAGAAGACGCAAAAAACGCAAGAAACAAAATTACTCCCCCAACAATAATCGCAAACAACCACGAAAACGAAATCTGCAAACCTTTTTTCATTTTATTCAATATAAACTAAACTCTCTCCATAATTTTTTTTAAGTAAAACTTCTACTTTACCTTCTATTGCTTTTACACACTTAGGATTATCCCTCCGAACAGTTTTAGGAACATCCAAATGTAGAACATTTTTCCCATCACTCCCCTCTCCTGAACCAACTGGATAGACAAAAACATTTTTATCTCCTGAAGAGATTAATTCTAACTCTGAATAAATTCCTTCAAGATTGTCTACTGCCGAAGAGAAATCAACAAAACAAACATACTCTACTGAAGACGGAACATTATACGAAACTTTAATTGAACTTTCTTCACTTCTCCAAACATTGTTCACATCATTTTGCAAATCATCAAAAAAAATCCCTGCTGTTGCCTGAGTTTGAAAATCCAAAAACTGCATTATCACATAAAATCCAAAACCCATTAAAACCACAATTAAAAAAATAGAAAATATCATTCCAAAAGATAATTGCATCTGTCCTCTCTTCATATTTTTTATACGAGAAAAGGATTTATAAGTTTATTCAAATATCTTTTTTATTCCCACTATTCTTAAAAAGATTGAACCTCTTAAATTAAGATGATTTTTGAAAGAAAGGTTATTCATGGATTAAGTAAACATATTGGGGGAATTTCCCCTTCTAGTAACACTTTTGGAGATGTTCTTTTAGGTAACCTCCATTGGAGTTGTAAATCTCGCCTTTATGAGGCAAAGGAAAGAGCATACGGATTTGTAGCGGATATTTTACTAAATCAGGAGGGAAGGGAAATAAGATTTTTAGAGATAGATCATGGAGGAAAACTCATGGAAAAATTAGAGGCACAAAATCCTGATTTTAAAAAAATAGTCAATCTTGCCCATTACTTTTTTAGAGGCTAGGTCCTTCGAGAATCTCCTTTAATATTTGAAGGAGTTCAAATGAGCGTAGACCCAAATCCAGATTTACTTCGCAATCCAATTCTGATAGATTTTCCAACAAGTTATATCTTATTTAAGGAAGTGCCGGGAGTAAAGTCTTTTAGCGAAATCACAGAAGGTTTGACTGGAATTAAACCCTATTCAGGATTAGAAGAATTTATTCATGAGTTTCAAGAGAGATTTCCTATCTGGAAAAAAGAACAAGGGGAAGTTTATTCTCAAAATTGGAATGATTTGATAGAAGAGCAAAGAAGACTTACTCAAGCAGCACAAGAAGATACTTTATCAGACCAACTAATGTTATTTCCTTCATCTGTATGCCCAACCATTCGTCAAGAACTTCAGAGAGAATCTTCTGGAAGTTTATGGGGGAAGTCAAAGATATACTCCTGGAGTCGAAAGATATCTTCATGAGAAGGTTAGAGCAGTGGAAACTAACACCGCCGTTAACTTTGGTCGTCACACCATTCCATTATATCATTTAAGTGATCAAGATGCACAATTTGTTTCTTCCTTTTTGCAATGTGCTTCAGATCAAGCAGAAGTAGTTTATTCTGCTATCCTCGAGATGTCAAAAACAAGCAACGTTCCTTTAGGATTTTCTCCAAGAGAATTAAGAAGATTGGTTTGTGATATGGTTGATCCTGTTGGATGGTTTTAATTTCAAATCCGTAAATCAAACGGCCTTACAACAATACTACATTCATCTGGAAGTGGCTCATTTCCATAATTATCTTTACATTTAATATAATATTCTAAACTCGGATCCCAACTTGTAAACTGACCTGTCTCGTCAACAGTAGTCATTCTAATTCCATCATTAAACAAAAATCCACAATCTTCATTACTATAAACACATTCTGCCTCTTCGTCTGTAATTATCTTCAAGTATGTTTCTTCATGATACGCTCGAACAACCATTGGAGCATTATCATCTGATTCAACACTAAAGTCTACTGTGGCAGTGTCTGAGTTTCCTCCCAAATCCACACACTTAACAAAGTAAGAATAAGACCCACTTCCCAAATATAAATCCTGTGTATGTTTATATGAATCTGTATTTAAAAATAATAAGTAATCCCCGTCATTATCTGTTTCACTGTAGTAACAAAGCGCATCTCCTTCATCATAACCTGCTGAAGTTTCAACTTCTAATGTTACCTTAACTGGGTCTGTTGCATCTTTTATTGTTTCATTTGGTTTAACATTTTTAATCACTAAAGGAATTGTTCCTTTAATCATAAATTCATATGATTCAGAATTCACATTTCTATCTTCTTGGTTTGGTTTGTCTTTACATCTAATATAAAACTTATTATCTTGATTATTTTTTAATGAATCTAATGTTGTTTTACACTCATATAACATCTGAGCATTTACTTCAGTTATTGAATTTTTACATGTCATTGAGTTTTCCATGTCGTCGTAAGATTGGTCTGTTTTACTCCATTTACATTCTGAAGGTTCATTTACATAAGTGATTAAATCTATTTTTGTTTGATTATATGCAATTGGCATTCCATTGATTAAATTTGTTGTTACAATCAACGGAGGCGTTGTATCTGGACCAGAATTCACACAGAATCTAAATACAAAATTTGCAGTGTTAGTATTTCCATTTGCATCTTGGCATCGAACATAAAGATTCATTTCCCCACCATTTGTTAAAGTTATATTATTTGCTTTCAATGCACTTGGTCCAGGAAGACTTAACACTTGCGTGTGATTGTACTTTAAGGTATTACTTCCCCCAAAATAATAATCCATCTTTTCGAAATTGTCTTTTCTTAAATAATCAATCTTACAAGACGCTGGTTCATCTAGGTTAATTCCAAAACTCAAAGGAGTGAATGCTTCAATACACCCTGTTGTTGATTTTGAATACTTAACTTCTACCCCATAGTCTGGAGGAGAAACTGTGTTGTCTGGAGTATAGATATGATTTGTTGTTAATACCTCTTTCCAAGTTGTTATCACTGGAGGTTTTACATCTTTTGGATTTACCCAAACACATTTCTCTTCTGCTGTCCCAACATTTCTTAATTCACAACCTTGTCCTAATGATCGACATTGATATTCTGAACAAGGAAGGTCTTGCTTGTTACATTCTTCACAATATTTTCCTCCAATTGGCGGTTCCCAAGAATAACATTCAAATGTATAAGTTTCAACCTCTTCCTCCCCATAAGTTAAGTAAAGAACAATTGCAGCTGCAATAATTCCTGTTGTTAATCCAAATCCTGTACCTGCACCCTTAAATCCTAAGGTCTCTTTACCCCACCCTTTTGCCCAATTCCCTAACCAATTTTTCTCTGCAAGAGCTGAAGCCAATCTAAAAGTTCCAACTCCTGCTGCAGCTGCAGCAGATAATCCCGAAGTTTGTGATTTATCTAATCCTGCAAAATCTGAAACAAAATAAACAATTCCATATGCTGTTGCAGCATAAGTTGCTGTTTGAAGAATTGCTTGAGCTCCAAAACCCACACCATCTTTCCAAAATGTATTTTTTAGTTTACTTTCCTCCAAACCATATTCCCCCTCTGATTTAA
>CAZUQL010000031.1:0-6281 GCA_964622565.1 Candidatus Woesearchaeota archaeon
GGCAAATTATCTAAATCCTCCAAGCTCTTATCTCTCAACCAAAAAATATCCAAATTAGTCTTATCCCTTTTCAAAATTTCCTTATAATCATAACATCTCCATCTCCCATCAACATCTTTCTCAGACCAAGTCTCCTTCCTTTCGCTCCTATCATCAGTGCAATAACACTTAACAAAATCTTCCAAATCTTTCTCAGTCAAAGGATTAGTCTTTAGGGTGAAATGTATATTGGTCCTTAAATCATAAATCCAAATTTTCTTTGTATGTGCCTCAGTTGAAGCCTCTTTTTTGTCAAAAAATAAAACATTAGCCTTAACACCTTGCGCATAAAATAAACCAGTTGGTAATCTTAATATCGTATGCAAATCACAAGTTTCCATCAACTTCTTCCTTATCTTCTCCCCAGCCCCACCTTCAAATAAAACATTATCTGGCAAAACAACCGCAGCCCGCCCAGTAGATTTCAAAATACTCTTAATATGTTGTAAAAAATTAAGCTGTTTATTACTGGTCTCTGCCCAAAAATCATCTCTTGCATAAGTCAGAGTCTGTTTTCCTATATCTCCTTCATCTGTAACAATAGTCTCACTTGACTTCTTCCCAAAGGGAGGGTTTGTTAAAATCATGTCATAAATCATTCCAGGGCTTTTCTTTAAAGAATCTTCTAGTTTTATTGGAGACTCTTCTGGCTCAAGCCCATGTAAATATAAATTCATAACACAAAGCCTCGCAGCCATTGGAACAATCTCATTCCCCGAAAAATTATCTTTCAGATCCCTTATTTCATCCTTATCCATCCCACCTTCCTTCAAAATATGATTATAAGCCGAAAGTAAAAATCCTCCAGTACCCGCCGCAGGATCATGAATCAACATCTCTTTTTGTGGTTGCATAACTTTAGTCATAATCTCAATTATTGGCCTAGGAGTAAAATATTGACCCGCTCCACCCTTAACATCCGAAGCATTCTTCTCCAGCAGCCCCTCATAAGCATCTCCTTTAATATCCGAATCTAAACTAAGCCATGTTTCTTTGCCAATTAAATCAATAATCAATCTCCTTAGTTTTGCGGGGTCCTGAATCTTATTTTGAGCCTTTCTGAAAATCACCCCAATAATCCCTTCTTCCTTACCTAACTCCTGAAGAATCTCAATGTAATGTTTTTCAAGCTCTAATCCTTCTTTTTGAATAAGTGCTTGCCACTTATATTTTGCAGGAATCCTACTTTTCTTATTATATGGAGCGCTACTCCTCTCATCATCCATCTTCAAGAAAAGAAGATAAGTCAACTGTTCAACATAATCTCCATAAGACAAACCGTCATCTCTAAGAGTATCACAATAATTCCAAAGTTTTTTTACGAGTTGATTTGAGTCGTTCATTTTCCTCCTCCAATCTTTATCCCAAGCCATCCTATAAAAAGCATGAATCCTATTGCTCCTAAACCTACCATAAAGCTGCCTTCAATAAACCAATTATAAAAAGCTATAAGTGCAAATATAACTACTGCTCCCCAAAAAGTTGCCTGTGCCAATTCTGCTAAACTCATTTTTTATTTTTCTCCAATTTTAGATAATTTATTACTTTCTTATACCTTACTATCTGTAAAACATCAAAAAATATTATTCCTATAACAACAATCCAAGTTGTATAAGCTAATCTATTTTTAAAAATAATATCTTCAATAGTATAATATCCTATTGAGGTAGACAAGGCAACAGCCAAAAGAGTGAACATCCAAGTTCTGGCATTTTCATATTTTACCCTCAGCAGCTCATATTTTTTATCCATTTTTTACAAGCCTCCCCTCAAAAGCAATTTTCAATATAGACTTTCTAAGTTGTTCAGCTTTTTTCAATCCCTTATTCACGGCCTCTTCAACCTTATCAATGACTGAGAATTTTTCTTCGATTAATTGAACTATTTTTTCCTGTTCCCTAATAGAGCAAACGGGGACAGGAGAGACCCTTAGAGATCCAAGGTCTATAAATTTTTGAGTAGTCCCTTTAATTAGTTTTTTTGATTCAAGTATTTTGAAATAACTTGGAGAATTGAGCCAATATCCCAAGTAACTTGTAAGAATAAATTTCCCCCCATTATTCTTAAAAAGTCCAACGTTTTTAATTGCGAATTTTGGATCTTTACCTATCTTAACGGGATTTCCTATAGTCCCAATCATGGCAAAAAGAATATCGTCCTCGTCAACTTTCGATCTTTTATTTATTTCTTCAAAATCCTTTTCTTTGATAAATTTAATATTAGTAAAATCTAATAACCCATTTTTAAGATTCTTTGAGGTAATTAATGGAAACCCCTCGTCAACATACTTGGGACTATCATGAGTTCCGTCTCTTATAGAATTACAAACCTTATGACATTCTATAAAGAACCAATCTTTCGGCAATTCTCCCAAATCAGAATAATCAACTTGAGGCAATCTTCTAACTTTGTTTTGGCCTTCCTTGGTATCGTTAAATTTGTCTATTTCCCTCATTAGGGATTTCTTATCATAACTTATATTTTCAACAAGCCCTCCCAGAAACGCCTTCTTCAAAACAGCCTTCCTATAAACCTCCAACTTTCTCTTAACAGACTTCAAATTCTCAACCGTTTCATCCAACCTCGAAAACTGAGTTTCTATCGCAGAAACTATTTGTTGTTGCTTATCTAATGATTTGGGAAAAGGAACCTCAATCTTACTAATTCCATTCTGATTTATCGCCATCTGAGTAGAGCCAATAGAATATTTGTCTTTTAATAAATTAAATTTAAGAGAAAGAAAGAAATATTTTAAATAAATCGGGACACAATCCCTTGATAATATTCCTGCAAATCCAGTGGATAAAATATACCTATCTAGTTCATCCTTATTTTTTTCATCGAAAAAATATACTTTTAAGGTATTTTTCATTTTTGCAAACCAAACAGAATTAATTATTGGTTGCATATTGGCTCTAGAGGGCCTCTTGTTGTAAGAAATTTCTCTCTCCACCTGCTTTATTTTATCTCCATTTATAGATTTAGTAGAAAGGTAATCTTTTTTTTCATCGAACTTATTTATTCCACTCCCAATAATTGAAAGACCTTCTGTCCCCAAATTCTTTTTAATCCACCCTTCTTGCAAACTCATTTTATCCACCAACCCTCAAGTTCATTTCCTGAATTATCTTTCCTAATCTTTCAGCACCAAAAACCTTAGTAGCTTTTCCTATCCCGCCCATCTTCGCAAGTTCCCCTTGAGAAAAATCATCTGTCTCAATTTCAACAGAATTTGCAACATGGTCCTTTAATCTTTCAAGCCATAATAATTCAACTTCAGAAAACATAACACCATTTTCTTTTTGGGCAGCAAGCCATTCATTAAATCTTTTCTCAACACTATCTAAATAAGGCTCTAGCTCATTCGTCTTCTCAATCTCATGCCTTAAAAGAGAAACAAAATTCACTTTTTTATCCCTATTCTTTAAAGGATAAACCTTACTTCCCTCGATTAATTTATATGCCGCCCATAACTTTACATCAGTCAAACCGTAAGGCGGAGCCCTAATTTTATCTACAAGAGTTTTAAGATCATTCCACCTCATCTTCCCACCATTATAATAAATCTGTAATGCCGCCAGCTCATCCTTATTCTCACTAATAAATTCCTTAAATGTTTTAACAACCTCTTTTGCATCTTCCTTAGACTGCATAGAAAAACCCGCAGTAAGAACAGTGTCCTTGGAATAATCATCAATTATTTGCTCAACTTCTTTCCTGATTTCTTGTAGCCTCTTGATAAAAGCAGAATTACCCATAAATTCATCTCTAACTCTGTCAATTCTTTTCTCTAAAACCTCCAAAACTTTTTCTTCTTTAACATCCTTTCCAAACTTCTCTCTCGCCTCACTTAAAACTTCATCATTGTCAACTGCATCGATCAAGTCGTGAGCGATCTCATTCAACTCCTTTCCATAAATCTCCTTAATTTCTTTATCTTGATCCTTTCTCAATTTCTTAGACAATCTATTCAACCTAGAAGCCATAGACTCAAGGTGTTCTTTCTTGGGTTTCCCAAACTGAAAATACCTAAACAATCTATCAAAAGTAATATGGAGTTTATCTATTGGCTCAGTATCATTTAGATCCTTATTCTGGCACATCCCAATAGCATCCACAATAAAAAATTTCTCTTTAGAATAAGCACCAGGGTTAACTGCTCTAAAGTCTTCATTGTTTTTCATTACCCTAACTCCTCTCCCCTTCATTTGCTCAAAATACCCTCGACTCTTAACCGATCTCATAAAAAAGACTATTTCCAATGGTTTAATATCGGTTCCAGTAGCAATCATATCAACAGTAACCGCAATTCTAAATGGCAACTCATTTCTAAATTCTCTAATTAATTCTTTCGGACTTTTCCCTTCTGTCTTGTAAGTTATCTTTTTACAAAAGTCCATTCCTTCCCCAAACTCTTCTCTTACAATTCCTACAATTTTTTCTGCATGGGCATCATCTTTTGCGAAAATTAATGTTTTAGGAACATGTTTTCTCTCTGAGAAAACTTCTTGCAAAAATTTATTTTTAAATGTTTTAATTACTGTTCTAATTTGATCTTTCGATGTAACCTTTCTATCCAATTCATTAGCAGAATAGGCAATTTCATCCTCAGTCTTTGCCCAAGTCTCTTCCTTGGTTCGCATATTTACCTTACTAAGATTTATACCCTTGGGAATATTTGAACCCTCATCACTTATTCTCGTTCTAATATCATAAACCTCAAAATCAAGATTAACATTATCTATCACAGCCTCCTTGTGCCCATATTCCATCACTAAATTTTGATTGAAAAATGCTATTGTGTGACTTGAAGGGGTTGCAGTTATTCCAATCAAAAAAGCATCAAAATAATCTAAAACCTGTTTCCATTCATTGTAAATTGACCTATGACATTCATCGATAATAATAAAATCAAATTCTTCAATAGGAATTTTCTTATTATATTTAATTGGCTCTTTTGTTTTCATGGGATCGATTATAACTTCTCCTTCCTCATCCACTTGTGCTTCTTTTTCGCCCTTAAGCATAGAATACATTCTTTGAATTGTGGAAACAACTACATCATTTGAAGCCCCTATTTTATTTGTTTTCAAGTGTTGAACATTGTAAATGTCTGTAAATTTCTTTCCGGCACCATGGATTTCAAACCCATCAAACTCATCGTAAGCATTATCTCCCAAATTCCCACGATCAACTAAAAATAAAATTCTTTTTGCCTTGCATGCTTCTTTAAGGTGGTATCCTAAATTTGCAGCCATATAGGTTTTCCCAGAACCTGTAGCCATTTGAATAAGTGCCCTTGGATGATTTAACGAAAGAGATTCTTTAATTTTTTCAATAGCCACCTTTTGAGCAGACCATAGATTCGAGTTTTTATAAGATTTATTTTCAGCAAGTTTCTTTCTTAAATTATTTTCCTTTCCCTTTTTTATTAATTCTTCAAAATATTCCGGGCGATGAAATGCCTTAACATCTCGACTTCGAGGTTTTGGATCCCAATAATTAATAAATTTAAAGTTAGAACCTGTAGCGATATAAGCAAAAGGCAAAATACCATCAATTTTTTGAAAATCTTCCGAAAATCCCTTAGAATATTTTTCAACCTGTGGCTCTTTACTAATCAAAGAACTCTCACCTTGTTTTTTTGCTTCAATTATTCCAATAGCTTTTCCATTCAAAAACATAACATAATCTGCTTCTCCGGCGCTTCCCATCGGAAAATATTCTACAACAACCCCTTTAGCGGCACGAGGATTAGCATTATTATAGTTTTGAATTTCCCAACCACATTCTTCTAATAATGGATTAATTTTTTTATGTCTTGCTTTATCTTCAGGTTTTAGTGCGTATGCCATGTTATTTTATCCCCTGCAAGCCTTTCACAATCTCAACCTCTGCCCAAGTATCAAGCTCGCAATACTTTTCCAATGCTTTTCTTACTTTTAATCTTTCCGAGTCTTCAACATCCCCATAAGTAACCCGCTCATACTCCAAGCTAGCAAGAGAACCGTTCTTTATTTCCAAATCATCATATTTCAGATTACTCAAAACGGGCAAAACGTACTTTATCGAAGTTGAACCCTTCTGTTTAGGGTCATAATAAGCAAAGTCTTTAAAGACGTCCCATAAGTCCTTTACTCTTGGCATAATATTTTCAAGGTACCATTCTTTGAACTCTGGCAGAGCATCAGAACACTCATTCATCACACCCTTCTCAAACCCCTGATTATAAACTAAAATGC
>CAZUQL010000032.1:0-6222 GCA_964622565.1 Candidatus Woesearchaeota archaeon
TGGAGAAAATAGCGATTAAAAGACAATACGGGAATGAGCTTAAATTAAGAAATTACTCAAAAGAAACGCAAAAATCTTATCAATATATATTAAAAGATTTTCTAGAATTCTCTAAAAATATCACAAATGAGGAGGTTAAGCGCTATTTACTAAAAAGCATAAATCATAAAAAAAGCACTAGTTTGATTAAACAACAAACCTCTGCTCTAAAAATATTATTTAACATTTTAGATATAGGAGAAAAATTCAAGATACCAATTTATAAACAAGAATCAAGACTCCCGGAAGTATTGAACAAATCAGAAGTAAAGAAACTAATTGAATTCACTCAAAATAAAATTCATCGATTAATTATCCAACTTCTTTATTCTGGAGGATTAAGAGTCTCAGAACTGATTAATCTAAAACCCCAAGACATAGACATAGAAAGGAAGATCATTGTTGTTCGACAAGGAAAAGGGGCAAAAGATAGAATCACTCTTTTTCCAGATTCATTAAAAGAAGATATATTGCGTCATTTATTAAAAAATTCTCCAAAAAATTATTTATTTGAATCAAATAGAAAGAAAAAATATTCAAAAAGAACAATCGAAGAAGTAGTTTCACAAAATTCAAAAAAGATTTTAAACAAAAAAATCAAACCCCACACATTAAGACATTCCTTTGCAACACACCTTTTAGAAAACGGAACAGACATTAGATACATCCAAAGACTATTGGGACATAAAAATTTAAGAACAACACAAATATATACTCATATAACAAATTCAGATATCGCAAAGATTAAATCACCCATAGAAACATTATAATGTTATCAAAACTATCAGAAACACTAAAGAAAACAACAGACAAAATAGCAAACGCCATATTCTTAGACAAAAATTTAGTTGATTCAATAGTTCGAGATTTACAAAGAGCACTAATTGAAGCAGATGTAAACATCCTTTTAGTTAAGAAGATTTCAGACAAAATAAAACAATCTGCATTAGATGAAAGAATCAGCGGACTTGACAAAAAAGAACATTTAATCAAACTTTTACACGATGAGATTTTATCGATTCTAGGGAAAAAAACAAAACTCGAATTAAAAAAGACCCAAAATAGAATAATGCTTTTAGGTTTATATGGGGCAGGAAAAACCACCACAATTGCAAAATTAGGAAACTACTTTTCAAAAAGAGGAAAAAACATAGTACTCGTGGGATTAGATGTTCACCGACCTGCTGCACCAGAACAACTTCAGCAATTAGCAGAAAAAAATAAATTAAATGTATTTGTAGATTTAAAAGAAAAAGACCCAAAAAAAATATGGGACGCTTTTCAAAAATCCTCGAAATCAAAAAAATACGATGTAGTTTTAATTGATACCGCAGGAAGACATAATTTAGATAAAAATTTAATAAAAGAAATAAAAGACATTTCAAAATTAACAAAACCAACAGAATCAATTTTAATTCTACCTTCAGATATTGGACAAAGTGCAAAATCCCAAGCTCAAACATTTAAACAAGCAGTAGATATTTCTGGTTTAATCATCACTCGAATGGACTCTTCTGCAAAAGCAGGAGGCGCATTAACATCTTGCTCTGAAATAGAAAACATTGGTGTCTACTTTATAACAACCGGCGAAAAAATAAACGATCTCGAAGAATTCAATCCCGAATCATTTTTATCAAGGCTACTCGGAATGGGAGATTTACAAGGTTTAATTGAAAAAATAAAATTAGTCACAGATTCAAAAAAACAAGAACAAATTGAAAAAAAGTTAAATCAGGGAAAAATTTCCCTCGAAGATGTTGTTGAACAAGTTAAATCAATGTCTGAAATTGGGGGATTTGAAAAAATTAAATCAATGATTCCAGGTTTATCTGGAGCAAGTAAAAAAATACCTGAAAATGTTTTAGGGCAACAACAAGAAAAAGTAGCAAAATGGGAACATATTATAAAATCAATGACCCCCGAAGAAAAAGAAAATCCAGAAATTCTCGAAGACAAAAAAACAGGAAACTCCAGAATTACAAGAATTGCAAAAGGCGCAGGAGTCCACAATTCAGAAATTAAATCTTTAATTAAACAATACAAAATGTTAAATGAACTAGTAAAAACCGGCTCATCAATGGATATTTCTCAAGGAATGTCTCAAAAACAACTCCAAAAAATGATGAAAAAGTTTGGTAAAAAAATGAGGTTCTAAATGACCCAAAAACTAATCTCACAAGGAGCAGAGGCGGAAATATATCTAAACTCAAAAAACAACATAGTAAAACAAAGAATTCCAAAGTCCTATCGTATTCCAGAAATAGACAACAAGATTAGGATTCGACGAACTCGTGCGGAGATAAAAATTTTAAACAAACTTTCAAAAATAATAAATGTCCCCAAAGTTTTCTCAGAAAATAAAACAAAGGCCAACACCCTAATCCACATGGAATTTATTAATGGAAAAAAACTTTCAGAAGAATTAAATAACTTAGATTTAAAAAAACAAATAGAAACAATAAAAAAAATCGCAATCTCTGTAGAAAAGATGCACAAAGAGGGAATCGCCCATTCTGATTTAACAACTTCAAATATGATTCTAAAAAGAGATGAACTTTACTTAATTGATTTTGGATTAAGCTTTCAAAATGCAAAATATGAAGACAAAGCAGTAGATATCCATTTATTTAAACAAGCCCTAGAAGCAAAGCATTTTGAAAACTGGAAAAAACTTTATTCTGTATTTGAAGAAACTTATCTTAAACAAGGGAAAGCAGAATCTGAAAAAGTAATTGAAAGGTTAAAAAAAGTTGAACAGCGGGGAAGATATAAGCATTAAAATTCCCTTCCTAATAAAATCAATAACCCCTAAATTATTACTCCCACTATTACAATAACTGCTACACCTATAAACATTTCTTTTGGAGCATATTTACTCCTTTTTATTCAAAGCCCATTTGGATAATTTAGTTAGTAAAGAAACTCTACACTCACATTTGTTGTATGTTTTTTCTTCTTCTAAGATTTCTCCAGTCAAAGGATGTTCTCCCGTTTGATTAAAACTTATCCCTTCTGTATAAATATAAAAATTATTTTCACAGGTTAAATAACACATATGTTTATCGCTAACCCCTGTAGAATATTCTACTCCTGAAGGAATCTTACTTAGAACAAATAACAAAATCAAGAGGGGGATAATTATTCCCAAAAACCAATTTATTTGTCCTTGTTTATTCATGTTAGATTAAAGAAACTTTAGTTAAAAGCATTGCGTTTTTTGGAGTTGTAATATCCCTCCGATTAAAATAGCCCCGCCCGGATTCGAACCGGGGTCACAGCCTCCAAAGGGCTGCATACTTGACCACTGTACTACGGGGCTTTATATTATCATAAATCAAGACTTTAAAAAAATAGTGGTCCCTCAAAAACCCCAACAGCAATCTTTAAAAACCATTTTTAATAACTTAACTATATGACAGAGAAAAAAGAAACAAAGAAAAAAATCAAAGAAAAAGTAAAAAAACTTACTCAAGAGGAATTTGAAAAAAAAGTCCTAGACCTCTCAAAAAAAGGATTGACCTCTGAAAAAATAGGAGAAACCCTAAGAAGAGAAAACATCCACTCGAAAGACTTTTCAAAAAAAATCTCCCAAATTTTAAAAGAAAAAGAAACCTACATTAATCCAGATTTAAAAAATGTAGAACAAAAGTTAGAAAAATTAAAAACCCATTTTAAAGATAATAAACAAGACAAAAAAGCAAAAAGAGAAATTGATAGAATTTCAGCGCAACTAAGAAAGTTAAGAAAGTATTTCAAAATTCAGATTAAGAAATAACCATTCTAATGGAACTATTAAAAAAGAGGATTAAACAGATTAGTGAAGAATTTGTAAACCAAACACAAAAAGAAGTTTTAGTAATAAGTCACTTTGATACAGATGGCATTAGTTCTGCTGCAATTATAACTAAACTTTTAAAAAAACTCGATTTAAGATTCTCTATAAAAATTTTAAAAAGTCTGGACAATGAGTTTATCAAAACCCTTCCTGAGGACAAAACAATTTTATTTTTAGACCTCGCTTCAAATAGCCTATCTGAATTAAAAGAAATTCGAACTTCAATTTTTATTCTGGATCACCACGAAATAACTCAAGAAATTCCTAAAAACGTCTTTATTCTAAATCCTCACGCAGAAAAATCAAAACAAAGAATCAGCTCAGCGGGATTATGTTATTTATTTGCTAAAGAAATAATCGGAGAATTAGAAGACATATCAAAACTCGCCGTCCTTGGGATGGTAGGAGACACATTAGAAAAAGAAATTGACATTTTAAATCACTCAATCCTCAAATCAGAAGAAATCAAGAAAAAAAGAGGACTACTTCTATATCCCTCAACAAGGCCCATAAACAAGGTTCTTGAATATTCTTCCTCCCCATTTATCCCCGGAGTTACAGGAGACGCAGAAGGAGTATCTGAATTATTAAGGGAGATAAGTCTAACTCCAGAAAATAAAAAATATAAGTCCTTACTCGAGTTAAACCAAGAAGAAATGAAAAAGTTAACCACTGCAATAATTTTGAGAAATCCAAAAACAAATGAAAAAAAAATAATTGGGGATATATTCTTATTAAAATTTTTTAATAAACTTGAGGACGCAAGAGAGATGAGCGCAATGATTAACGCATGCTCACGACTCGGCGAGCCAAACACGGCACTACATCTTTGTTTAGAAAAAGAAAATTCAAGAAAAAAAGCAGAGACAATTTATGCAAAGTATAGAAAAGAAATTCTCTCAAGCATAAGAAAAATAAAAGAAATAGAAAAAATAAATGGAAAGGGGTACATCATTTTAAATGCAAAAGACCAGATCCTTTTCACAATAATCGGAACTCTTGCAAGCATTTTATCAAACTCCCCAGATTATGAAGAGGGGACAATAATCATCGCACTAGCTTATGACCAAGAAAAAATTAAAATATCTGCACGAAGCGTAGGAAATTCAGATAGAAACCTCCGAGAGCTTCTACAAAAAATAATGCAAAACTTCGACGGTGAAATAGGTGGCCACGCCAACGCAGCAGGATGTATGATTGAAAAAAAAGATGAACAAAGTTTCATAGAATCTATTAGAAAAAATCTAGAAATAGAACAGATTAAAATCTAAAACCCAACATTTTTAAGCAAGGAATTTTTACTAATTCTATGGAAATCGAAGAAGGAGATATTGTATTATGCACTGTAGACAGAATTGTAGGGACAGTTGTATTTGTAAAACTGGATAGTGGCGAAGAGGGAAGTATGATTCTAAGTGAAATTGCTCCCGGAAGAATTCGAAACTTAAGAGACTATGTAGTTCCAAAAAAGAAAATCGTATGTAAGATTTTAAAAAAAGAAGGGAGCAAACTTTATTTATCTCTTCGGAGAGTAACCCAAAAAGAACAAAAAGAAGTGATTGCACAAGCAAATCAAGAAAAAAGCTACGAACAAATTCTTAAGAGTATCTTAAAAGAAAAAGCACAAGAAACAATCAACTTAATAAAAAAAGAAGAAAATTTAGTTGAGTTCTTAAACAACTCTAAAGAGAATCCAAATATCCTTGAAAAGTATATTCCAAAAAAAGAATCGCAAAGAATAATTGAGATCCTACAAAAACAAAAAAAGAAAAGATTCTCATTAAAAAAAGAGTTCACTCTCAAATCAAATCTTCCCGACGGGTTATTGAAAATAAAAAAACTTTTAGAGAATAAACCAGAAGTAGAAATAAAATATATCTCAGCAGGAAAATACTCAATAAAATCAGAACAAGACACAATAAAAAACGCTGATAAAAAAATACAAGAAATTTTTAATGAGCTTGAAAAGCAAACAAAAAAAGAAGGAATGGTCTTTGAAATAAAAGAAAAATGAAATTAAAATTCTATAAAAATAAAAAGCAAGAAAAAATATACACATTAAAATCAACTTCCCCAGAAAACACTCCAACTAACGATGCCCATTATAAATTCTTAAAACTAAGAGATATCAAAAACTAATCTAATTTTGCTTGTCCTATTTTTTCTCCCAACTCAATAACCCCATACTCTCCATCATAACCCGGCTTAACTTTTATTTTTCCTTCTCTATTTTTTAAAATCAAATCAATTAACCCTGAGCTTAAACCAAAATGTTTTAACTCTTCCTCCCCGATATCAATTAAGATCTTAAACTCATTTCCAAATTTTTCAATTAAATAATTATAAAC
>CAZUQL010000033.1:0-5965 GCA_964622565.1 Candidatus Woesearchaeota archaeon
CCTCAATCTTACTCAACTCGCCTTACCCGGAAAGCAGGGCACCGAAAAGCACGATACCTGTTGCAGCAGAAGCCAAGCCTACCAGAACTGGCGCCGAAACCGACAACTCTTTCATCTCTCTCATCAGAATTGGAATTAGCTCTCCAGAGATAAGCAGAATTGTTAATTATTGCTCTGGCGACACCATTAATCCTTCTAGTATCTTTTGTTCCTAAAATTAATTTTAATGCTTCTCTCTCTTTAGGAGATAAATCATAAACCCATCCGTCTGGACCAACAAGATTTCCTTCTACTCTATAAGCTAAGTCTCCAAAACCATGAACTACAGCCGAATTCTGTCCTTCAGAATGATAAACATTTAATGAGGCAGTTTGGGGCCACCTTCGCAAAGCATTTTTCCAAAAATCAATTCCCCTTACAAGATCTTCTTCCGAAATATCCTCTGTCCTCACTGACATTCTTTCCATTAATGCAAAAACTTCAGGGGCAGTAGCAGGATAAGGATTTCCCTTTCCTCTTTCACTTTCAGAATATTCTCTTAATTTTTCAAAATTCATTTCAGGAGACATTTCTTCCATTAATTCATAAGTCGCAGGTTGTCCCCTAATCCGAACATTTAAACCTGTAAATTTCGCTTCTTGTTTTGGAATATAAATCATAGAATTTGAGAGGAAGTTGAGTTTAAAAAGTTTTCTAAGTGTTACTTTTTTAAGAAGGTAACAGAGTAGCAACAATTTTATTAAACTCTTTAGAACTTAAAAGGTTATGCCAATAAACGCACATCCAGAATATCTTGCAGCAGAAAGAGAATATCTCTTAGCTCAAACTCTTGAAGATAAAATTGAAAAACTAAAAAAAATGATTTCCCACTCTCCGTCGCATAAGGGAGCAGAAAATCTCCGGGCACAATTAAAAACTCGTTTAAAAAAACTAACTCAACAAAAAGAAAAATCTAAAAAAACTAACTCCGGAAAAACAGGAATAAAAAAATCAGATATGCAAGCAGTAATTGTCGGAGAAGCAAATTCAGGAAAATCTTCTCTTTTAAAAAATTTAACAAACACTTACCCTAAAATTGCAGATTATTCTTTCACAACAAAAACCCCTCAGCAAGGAATGATGAACTTTGCAACAACCCAAATTCAAATCATTGAAAATCCTGCAATTGAATCAGAATACTATGATAAAGGCCTAACAAATAATGCAGACACATTAATCATCTTAATTTATAATTTAAAACAACTAGAAAAAATAAATAAAGAAATAGAAAAAGTTCAATCAAAAAAAATAATCTGCGTTTCAAAATCAGACAAATTAAATTCTAATGAAAAAAGAAAAATCTCTGCAACTCTCCAAAGTAAAAAATATAATTTTGTGCTCATCTCAAACAAAAACTTAGAGGGAATTGAAGAATTAAAATATAAAATTTTTGAAAGTTTTGGAAAAATAAGAATCTTCACAAAAGAGCCAGGAAAAAATCCTGAAAAATCAAAGCCAGTAATTCTCGAACCTGGAGAAACTGTAAAAAACGTCGCTGAAAAAATACTTCACGGCTTCAGCAAACAAATAAAACAAATAAAAATTTGGGGACCAAGTTCAAAATTCCCTGGACAAATCGTCGGATTAAAACACAAACTAAAAGATTTAGATGTTGTTGAATTTAAAACAAATTAATCCATTGAATCTGCAATCAATAACTCTTCAGTGCAATTTTTTCCAACTCTTTTCTATACTTCTGAATTGGAATTAACAACTTAGATATTTCTTTTGCAACTGCGACTTTCAAATCAAGAGGATGTAATTTTTTATTTGAAAAATCTTTTTCAACTTCTTCGTAATTTTTATATTCTAAATTCCCTCCATATTTCTCCGGTCTTTCAACAACAAATGTTTCAGAAAAATCATTCTTTAAAGTAAAAATTACAAATTTCAAAAAAGCCATCACTCCATTATCTGAATCTCCTGCAACACAATCTGCGCCATTTAATTTATCTAAAACAGTTTTTTCGTCGTCTAAAACATCAATCTTGGACTTTTCATTTGATGAAGACATTTTCTTTCCGATCAGCCCCGGAACCAATGGATTCAAAATTTCAACTCTCTGTTTATAACCTAATTTAGGCAAATTCTCCCTTGCTAAAACCATAATCTTCCTTTGGTCTGTTCCCCCCAACTGAGCATCAACTTCAAGATACTGCTCATCTATTGCTTGCATTAAAGGATAAATCAACCCTGCTAACTTCGCAGAATCCCCTTCCATGTTTTTAACAACTTCTGCTGCTGCTTTTCTTGAATCATGAACAGAAACTAAACTCGACATTTGAAGAACATCATACATATACTCTGGTTTAAGTTGCATTTCAGAACCCTTAACAAATTCTAAATCTCGAGTGTCAACGCCCATTGCTGAAATCATTAGAGGAATAACTTTTTCATAATAATCATACCTATGCTCCAAAATTTCCCATGGAGTATTATCTAATGCAGCATGTAAATCTGCAAGTAAAATTTTAACATGAAATCCTGCCTTCAATAAATCTGCAATTTTCAAAAAAGGAAAAAAATACCCAACATGTGGCTTCCCTGTCGGAGCAGTTCCCCAATAAACAACTGGCTTTTTTTTACTCTTCAAGACTTTCTTCAAATCATCCTCTCCAATAATCTCAGAAGTATTTCTCTTAACCAAATTAAATTTTTCTTCAACACTTAAAGCCATAAAAAAAATAGAATAAACTCATTATTAAATATTTCTATTTAAAATCTTCAGCTAAATCAACATCCTCGTTAAGATAATCATAAGCCCTTCTAAAAATTCCTTTCTTTTTTGGTTTCTTTAATGGCTTCGAAATCTTAAGTCGTTTCAAATCTTTTTGAGTAATTGAACTTTTTGGTTTAGAAAAAACTTTAAGTAAATTCTTAAATTTAAATTTCTTAGTCTTCTTAACTTCAGTTTTGACCTTAGTAATTGGTTTTGGTTCTTTTACCTCTTCCCCCAGTGGAACTTTCTTTTTAGTAAAAAAGCCCCACCAAGGATTCTTCTTTCTCTTTTTCCCAGATTTCAGTTTCTCTAACTCTAAATTAGCTAATCCTCGTTTTGACGAAGATTTGTTAGTCTTTAACTTAACAAGCTCTTCATTTAATAGAGGAATTTGCCGATCAATATCTCGAATAAGCTCTTCAAATTTTTTCAATTTAGTAAAGTACTCGACTTCAGAAATAGAACCATTTACAAAATAATCTTTTTGTAGATTCTTAATCAGATTATGAAGTGTTGTTTTTCTCAGATTAAGATAATTCAATTGCCTTCGAACTTTGAACAGAGTAAATGTTTTCCAAAAAATCAAAATTAAAATAATCGCAGTTAAAGAAATAACACTAATCTGATATTTATTATTATAAACAAAATCTTTAATTGACCGAGTTGTCTGAGCATAAAACAAATTCAAAGTTGTCTGCTTAGATTCAATCTCTGAAAGTTTATCATAACCCTCGTTAATCAACTCAACTGTTTCTTCAAATCTCTCTTCATAATAAGAGTTTAAAATATTTTGATAAACTGGTTGAAACTCCGTTAAATCAAAAGAACGATTAGATTCTGAATAAGACCACAAAAAGATTCTTAGTTCGTCATTAGCATCAATCGCATTTTCTTTAATTGAAAAAACTTCATTTGCATACTTTTCAACTAAATCATATTTTGCAGACCTTCCAAGATTTTCTAATGCAATTTGCGCAGAATAAATTTGCATTGCTTCTTGAAGAGATTCGTTTGCCCTTGCAAAAGGAATTCCTTTAAGCTGAAGTTGAAAAACATCTTCTCTTGCTTGTTCTATTAACTTTTCAGACGCAATTGCCCTTTCACTTAAAGCAAAAACCCCCCCGATTAATAAAATCAAAAATAAAGAAATTAAAATAATGTTTCTCATTTTTTCTTCCCCTTCTTTCCTTGAGATTTCTTTTTTGGTTTTTTACCCCAACCAAAAAAATTAAACTTTTTTCTCAAAGCCATTCTTGATTCCAAAACCGCAAGTCTTTCATCAATATCAGTTAATTTTTTATTATAGCTTTCTAATCTTAATTCATAAGACCTTGTTTCTAATTTTCCTTTTTCAAGATAATTTCTTTGGAGATCCTCCACCATCTCAATCACCCTCTTTCTTTCTATTCTCAATTGTTTTTCCTTTGAAGTAAACTTCAGCAAGTGAGCCCGAGCATTTTCAACTTCAATTAAATCTTCAATAACTCCAGACAATTTTTTCTGATACTCTTCTAATGCAGTTTGGTATTCTTCCATACTCATCTTTTTATTTTGGAACGTATCTATCTGAATAACTTCAATTAACTGAGAAAGAATCTGCTCTTCTTCCTTAAGCTTTCTAATTCTTCGATTCAAGTATCCCATCCTTCCAAACTTATAAGACCCAAATGAAAACAAGGCAAGGAAAATTAAGCCTAATGAAATTTCTTGAGGATACTCTTGAACATAATAAGTTATTCTACCAAATTCTCCTTTAACTTCTAAGGCATATGTCACCTGCGCCTCTTTTGCTCTTTTGCTTGCTTGTAAAAATTCTCTTCTATCCAGAGAAAGTTCTGCAAGTTTAACTAACCTTAGAGAATTTGATGTGTCAATTCCTTTTTCCTTTGCAACTTCGAGAAGAACATAAAGTTCATTAATAGTTTCAAGAGCAGTCAACGCAGCACTAACTTGCTCTTCAATAAGTTTGTAATTGTTTTGAACAGTCTCATAATCAAAAGAACTTATCACACTTAAAGACTCATTTAATAAATCTGAAACATAATCATAAGAAAGATTTGCTTCATTAAGCCTTCTTACTAAGTCTTCAGATTCATCTAATAAGCTCTGAGCATCTTCTGAACTAATATCGTGAATTTCTAAAGTGATTTGTTTAAACTCCCTATAGTTCGAAGCTCCCTTTTTTCCAGTAATTAAAATTTGAACTTCTTGTTTTCCTAACTCAATATAAGAAGGGGAAGTAATTTCTAAAATAATTTTTATACTTGTTCCCGGGGGAAGATTTCCGATATTTTTAGGTCTTAAATTAATGTACTTTGCGATTGGACTTTCAACCTCAAATTTCAAATCAGTTAAAGTATCATTTTCATATCTATTCTTAAATTCAATCTCTACTTGATTTTCTTTTCCTCTTACTAACTGGAAATCTGCTCTTGAACTTACTGACTCAGTTATCTGACCTCCGCCCCCTCCGCCTCCGCCCCCGCTTGCAGTTGTTGTGGTAGTTGAAGTAGTTACAGGTGCGACATAATCTCCGTCAAGAGAACCACAAGAGGTAACGTAAACTCCATCTGAAGTTCCATAACACAAAAAGTTAATTGAAACTGAATCCGAAAAGAGATTGTTCCCAGAAGTATCTTCAATTAAATCTCCTGAAACATTATAACCTTGAGAGTAAATATAGAATGTATGAACTCCTGAAGTTGCTCCTGCTAAATTTGAAAATCCAACACTCATCTGAGAATAATGTAAAGCATTGTCTGAAATATTCTCATAAAAAGACGTAACATTTCCAGTATCATTTGTTAGGAAACTTGGCAAACTCCAATTAAATGAAACATTGTACGCAGTGTTATTTTCATTTGGAGTATCTGAGCCCATTAAATTTTTAACATATGCATCTAAAGTAAAATTCCCCCCGCTAGTTAAATAAACACTTGTAGGATAAGTGATTATATCTTGATATAAATAAGGTCCTTGTTGATTTGAAACAATTGATAAAGACGTGTTTGCACTTGAAGTTTGCGAACGAGCACTAATTTCTGAGGTAGTAATCACAGCCGACTCTTCTTTAATTTCTGTTCCAAAGGTTGCATTAAGAACAATGGTTTGATTTTCTCCTACATCTACTGAATAAATTCCCGACGGCTTGTAACAAATATTATCAAAACAAATTCTTCTTTCTGTTAAATCATAAGTCAACCTAAA
>CAZUQL010000034.1:0-5915 GCA_964622565.1 Candidatus Woesearchaeota archaeon
CTGTTAATTGTGGGAATTGTGATTATTTGTTGGGGTCGAGGTGTGCGGCGTGGGATGGGTATATTGGTGGGCCGAGTTATGGGGATAATTATTGTCGGAGGACTGAGTGTAGGGATAGGAATGGTGACGCGAGGATAAATGGGGAGAGTTGGTGTGTTTATGATAGTATTGTTGGGGATGGGGGAGACATGGTTGGGTCGCGGTATTTTAGGGAGGTTTGTATTGACGGGGAGGTTCATGTAGAACCGTGTGCTGATTTTAGAAATGAGATTTGTTTGGAGGGCTCGATAGAAACTAGTGCTGGTGAGTTTGGGACGGCGGCGTGTCGAGTTAATAGGTGGCAGGATTGTGTTGTTCAGACTGAGAAGGATAATTGTTTAAATGTTGATAGGAGAGATTGTATTTGGGTTCCGTCGGTGACTGGTATGAATCTTGGGGGAGGGACTCAGAGTGGGGTGTATACTAATCCGAGTGGGACGACTGCTTTTAATAATCCTACTTCGAGTGGTGGGTTTACTGGGAATGTTGTTGCGCCTGTGACTGGACATTTTGCTTTTGGCGGGGAGGAAGATGAAGAGATTGAAGAGACCACGACTAATAGGCCTGATGGAGTTTGTGTTCCGAGTTTCCCGCCTGGATTGGAATTTTGGGGTGGGAGTGCTAAGAAAAATTGTGGGATTGCGAATGCTAAGTGTATTGTTGTTTATGAGCAGGATTTGTTTGGTGGGCATGATAAGATTGTCGAGGGGGAGGAATGTTTGAGTGACGATTGGGCTTTGGGTGCGAATCGTGTTTGTGCTGCGCTTGGGGATTGTGGGGGTTATGTTAATTATCAGGGGAGGTATACTGATGATGGTTATGATTGGGTTGAGGATGGGGCGAAGAGGGAGTTTTCACCTAATAGTGTGAATATAATTGGTGGCGGGTTTACGGGGAGAGTTATTGAGTTGGTTGAGAAAGTTTTGGGGTAAGTGTCTTACTGTGGAATGGTGACAAATCGGAAGGTTTATAAATAATTGAGTTATTATTCTTTCATGATACTAGACTTTATGAGACCCTTAAAAAATCTCTTAAGGTTTTCAGAAAAGATGAATGAATTTATAGAAGGGATCTGTCCTCGAAAAATTAACAAGAACTATCTTTCATTTGTTAGTGGAAGGATAACATATGTAGATCTTAGCAAAGAGATAACTGAGAGCTTATTTCTACCAAACTGGGACATGTTAGATAGAAAGAGGACAAATCTCAGACCTTTATTATTCTTGTTGTGCGTGGGTGGTATGGGTAAGAATCCAGAAAAATACGTTAAATATGCATCAGCATTAGAAATGATTCACAACGGAACTTTAATTCATGACGATATAGAAGACGATGCTAAAATCAGAAGAGGGGATAAGCCCATTTATTTAAAATATGGTCTTGACATAGCAGTGAATTCTGCAAATTTATTATATTTCGCACCATTTTTATTTTTTAGGAAGTACCCTAAGGATTTTTCAAGAAAGGTAAAATTGAGGGCTTATGATTCTTTATTAGAACATCTAAATAGAGTTACATGGGGACAGGGAATAGATATTTATTGGCATAATCAATCAGGGGTGCCATCTGTAAAGGATTATTTGCAAATGTGTTGCTATAAGACTGGAGCAATTGATAGGATGGTTTTTTCTCTTGCCGGAATACTATCTAAAAAAAATAATAAAACGGTTTCTAAATTAGAAGATTTTGGGGAGAGATTAGGGATTTGCCTTCAAATACATGATGATTTTTCGGATGTTTGTTCAATAAGCAAAGAAGAGTATAGAAACAAAAGTATTGGAAATGATATTTCTGAAGGGAAGAAATCTCTTGTTAATATTCTTGCATTACAGAAATTAAATAAGAAAGACGCAAAGAGGCTACTTGGCATATTAAATGAACAAACTCATGATAAAAAGAAAATTTTACAAGCACTAGAACTAATCAAGAAAAGTGGCTCACTGGAGGAGACATTAGAATTTGCGGGGAAAGAATTTGCTATATTAAAGACGGGCTGTCTAAAAATTCTTAATCCCAAATACGGTATAATTATGCGGAACTTTTTAGATGCTATGAAAAAAGATATGGAGACTAAATATTCAGAAATGAAAAAAAATGGGGAAAATAATTAGTTTCGAAGGAATACATGGATGCGGAAAATCAACTCAAGCGAAGATGTTATACTATTACTTATTAGGTAAAGATATTGATGTGAAACATTTCTCATCGCAAGATAAAGTTTTATCAAAATATATAATGGAATTTTTAGAAAAAGAAGGACCACAGAAGGCAGAAATTCTCTTCCATTTAGCCTTGGCAAATGACCTTACATTAAATAAGGAGTTCGAGACAAATCAAAATAGCACATTTATTCTAGATAGGTATACCCATACAAATATAGTATCGGCTTATATGGCTGGGAAAGGAATGAGGTGGGCAGTGGAAAAATCTAAGGTTCTTAGGTCTCCAGATATTACCTATTTAATTGATTTACCTTCTCGAGATGCGCATAAAAGAAAAGATGGGCAAACTAACAGAATAGAAAGAGGCGACTTTCAGTCGGAATTTTTAGGGTCAGGATTTATCGATTATCAAGATAAAATGAGTAAAGCATATCTTGATGTTGCGAAGAAAGATCAGAAAATAGTAGTTATAGATGGAAGAAGTGATAAAGATGCCTGTCATAAAGAAATTTTAAAATCTTTGGAGGGTGGGCTGTGAATGAAGATTGGAATATTCATAGCTGCTCATGATGGATTACAGTCTATGCTTACTGGAGTGGGAGTAATGGTAAGTTCTTTTGTGGAAGCCTTCCCAGAAATTAAAAAAGAAATAGATTTTTTTAAAGATAAAGAAATAGATTTAATAGGATTAGCCCCATATCTTAAAAAAGATTCAAATGATTTTAACATAAAAATACAAAAATTAACAGATACTATTTGTAAAGAAAATAGAGGGAAATTAATAGAAATTTCTACTTTTTCTGATGGAAGTTCTGGAAAGTCTATTTGGGGGAATCATCTTCAATGGAGGGGTGCTTCGTTAAGTGCAGCTTCAATGATTAATTCAATGAAGAATAAATATGATCTTATTTATGTTATTGGGCATGACACAATATTCTCTTTAATAGGAAAATACCTTCTACCATCAAAAAAGATAAAGTTTATCTGGATTCCACATAGTTTGGGCAAGGTTTTTGATGATGAATCTTCTTGCGAAGAAAGAATAAAGATAGAGACAGAAGCCGTACAAACAATTAACAATAATCCGCTATTTTATTTTGGATATATAGGAGAATCTTTTAGAAATATTTTAATTGAAAAATATGGAGCAAAAGATGAAAAATTACTTTCATTAATAAATGGTATTTATGGAAATTCCCAGAGCTACTTACTTTGTAAAGATGATACAGAAAGGATAGAGACTAGGTATAATATTCCTAAGGATAAAAAATTGATTTTTTCATGGGGAAGGTGTGTTAATCAAAAAGGATATGATTTGATAATTTCGGCATATAAAGAGTTTGTAAAAAAATTCCCAAAATATCATTTAATATTATTAATGCCTACTGAGACCTCTGAAGAAGATTATGTTGAAAAAATTAAGAATCAAATAAAGGAGTTGCCACTAGGGTCTTTTACTGCGATTTATTCTTTTGATGATAAATTGCCTAATTATGTTTTACAGAATTCAAACTTAGAGATGATAATATTCGCCTCAATATTTGAAGGCAATCCAATTATTGGACTTGAGGCATTATATTTTCATAAAGATTCAAAAATTTTGTACTCAGAAATAGATCCACTAAAAGAACTATTTAATGGTATTGAATTTGCCACGGAATTCTCATTGACCTTAGATGATTTACTATACAAAATGCTAAAGGTGGAATCTCTAGGAAAAATTGAAGGTTCAAAAAAAATAGAATTTGTTGATAATTATATTCTGGGATTAAGTAAATTTTTCAAGTAATATCATCTTAAGTTTTTCGAATATCGTATTGTAATTTTTTAATCCGTCTATAATAATAACATTTTTCATGTTCTTAAACTTTCTATCATAAAATTCTTCTGTTTTCTTTAGATTTTCTTTAAAAGACCACATATCTAACGAATCATTAATTTTTTTCTTTTTTCGGAAAAGAGATGTTTTTACGTCAATTTTTATGTATATATAAATGCAATTAGAATTATATTTTTTTAGGATTTTTTTAGCACTACTTTTAGCTTGTCTTAAGATGTCTTTATTATTTAAACAAGCATTGTATGCCCAAGTAGAAAAAACTCCTCGATCAATTAAGACAATCTTTCCCTCCTTTTCTTTTGCATTAGAATACTTTAATTTATCACTATTAAAAAAGAAATTTTCAGAAAAACCCTTAGTGTCTTTTGGAAGAATACTTTTTAAATCCTTATCTAAAATTTCTTCTACCATTGGAAGTTTTAACTCTTTGGATAATTGATGTATCAGTGTAGTTTTCCCAGCCCCGGGTAAACCCTCAAAAATTATTAATGTCATAACAATAAAGCTTTTCTCCACTTTTAATTTTACCTATATAGAGAGAGAAAATTTAAAAATAGGAGAAAGCTATTCATGCCATGAAAGAACGACTAAAAATAAAAGTTCCTGGATTCTCAGCAGAATATAATATTGAATGGTTTGAAAATGTTGATTTTTCAAATATAGGAAACATAAAACAAGCTTATGGAATTTTGTTCAATAGAGAAGGAAAATTATTAATAATTAATACTGTTGGGAATTGGCAACTTCCAGGAGGGAAGCCTGAGAATGGAGAAACATGGGAGGAAACCGCTATTAGAGAATCAATAGAAGAGGCAGATGTTGAGATAGAGGATGTAATACCATTGGGCTTTCAGAAAGTTAGTGAAATAAAAGATAATAAAGAACTTCCCTTTTTCCATCAAATAAGATTTGTAGCAAATATTAAAAAATTGAATAGGTCATCAGTTGATCCTGCTACAGGGAAGGTACCAAAAAGAAAATTCATAAGGCCCGAAGAATTTTTAAATTATTGTCCATGGGGGAAGGTTGGTCAACATATTGTAGATTTGGCAAAAGAGAAAAGAATTAATTTCTTATTATAATCTGTCTTACTGTGGAATGGTGACAATCGGAAGGTTTAAATATTGTGTTGGGTGTTGGGTTGGATGGGAATTGGGGATTATGTTGCGGGGGCTAGGAAGAAAGTTAATTCTTTTGGTAGACGTGTTGGGAATGGTGTTTATGATGGTTTGGGTGATGCTTTGAATAAGGATATTGATTTGGGGGGTGCGGCTCGGGTTGGGTTGGCTTCGGTTGTTTTGGGGACTGTGGCTGTTAGTGGGTGTGCTTCTGTTGTTGGTGGATATGTTGGGGCTAAGGTGGCTCAGAATAACAGTAAAGAAATACAAAAATCTGACCTACGTATTATGAGATGGAATGATGATGGGGATGGTCGCGTGCAAAATAATGAATTATTAGGAGACATTGGGGATAGTGTCAATCTTAAAGGTGTTAGGTTATATATTGATATGGGAGATATTTCTAGAATGTCGACTCCTATCGAATATACCATTATGGATGAAAATGGCAATATTCTTGCTTCCCGTGAAATTCTAAGAGGTGCTTGGACTTTTCCTAAAGGTTGCATTTCTCCCGGTAAGTATAGGGTGATTGCTCAACAAAAGCATAAACGTGGTGTTGGTTGTTTTAGGGAATTTATAGTTGAATAAATTAATTTTAATTATGTATGATAGAATTTATAAATAAGTAATTGCTGTAGTATGTATGAAAAAAGGGTTTTTGAAAAAGAGTGTTGCTGGTTTTGAGTTGGGGGTGTTGGTTGTTTCTTTGTTTGCTTTTAGTTATATGATTTATTGTGTTGATTTTGTTAGTGG
>CAZUQL010000035.1:0-5794 GCA_964622565.1 Candidatus Woesearchaeota archaeon
TCCCTCTACTAAGTAAACCTCTGTTTCCTCTAACTTTTTTCTTGAGCAATCAGATAATTTTCCAGGTAAACCCCCAAGGGAAAATACGTTTTTTCGTCGTACTAAGTCTTTTGCTCTTTTTGCGGCTAATCGTGCCTTTGCAGAATCAAGTGCTTTTGATGCTATCTTCTTCGCTGTTTGAGGATTTTCTTCAAAGTATTCTGATAATGCGGTTGTAACAATTGAATCTACATATCCTTTAACTTCTGAATTTCCTAATTTAGTCTTTGTCTGGCCTTCAAATTGGGGCTCTGGAATTTTTATACTCACAATTGCAGATAGTCCTTCTCTTGTATCATCACCAGATAAACTGTCGTTTTTGATTAATCCTTTTTTCTTTACATAATCATTTAAAACACGAGTCAAGGCGGTTTTAAAACCCGAGACATGTGTTCCACCTTCAATAGTATTAATTGTATTTACAAATCCAAAAATATTTTCTTGATAGCCAGTATTGTATTGAATTGCAATTTCTATAGAAACTTCTTCTACTTCACGCTTAAAATAAATTGGTTTATTTATTGATTCTTTCTTTTTATTTACCCATTTTACAAATTCAATTAAACCTCCTGCATAAAAAAATTCTTCTTTTTTCCCTGTTTCTTGATCTGTTAAATAAATTTTCAAACCTGCATTAAGGAATGCTATTTCTCGAAATCTGGTTTCTAAAACTTTATAGTCAAATTTAGTAACTGAAAAAATTTCTTCGTCTGGAAAAAATGTAATAGTTGTTCCTGTTTCATCTTTTTTAGAATTATTTTCTGTTTTTAGTTTTGTTACTGGATTTCCTCTTGAATATTCTTGAGTGTAGATTTTTCCGTCTCGTTTTATTTCTATTTCTAATTTTTTAGATAATGCATTTACACAACTTACTCCAACACCATGAAGACCTCCTGAAATTGCGTATGACTTTTTGTCGAATTTTCCTCCTGCGTGGAGTTTTGTTAAAGCTACCTGAACTGCGGGAATTTTATAAACAGGGTGGATGTCTGTGGGGATTCCTCTTCCATTATCAACTACTGTTACTGAACCATCTTTATTTACAAAAACATTTATTTCAGTACAATGTCCGGCTAATGCTTCATCTACAGAATTATCTATAACTTCGTAAACTAAATGGTGTAAACCCTCTTTTCCTGTTGAACCAATGTACATTGCAGGCCGTTTTCGCACTGCTTCAAGTCCCTCTAAAACTTTAATTGAATCAGCATTATAGTTTTGATCTTTTGACATTTTAATCAGAGATTCCTTTTCTTAATAAAAAATTCATTATGGTTTATAAAGCTTTCTTTAATTTTGTCGTCGAGAAATAAAATTATTCGACTTTTTCTGTCTTTTTTGTCTTAGAAATCCAACGAACTTTTCTTCGTTTTAAGTCTTTGTTTTTTCTACACTTTGAAGAACATAAATATTTTACATTTCCATCTATTTGAACAAGTGTAACTCCTTTATGAATATCATAATCTTTTCCACAATATGAACATTTAGGCATGTTGAGGTTCTCCTTCCCTTACACAAACATGAATTGCTACTTCGTAAAAACCATCTCTTTCGCTTGAAACAACTCTATAGTCATTTCCATAATTTCTATTGAGACAATCTTTTTCTTCTTCAGTGAGATTAGGGACTATAACTGCTTGTCCAACCTTTGCGTTTTGAACTTGTTCATTAATTGTTTTCAAGCTAAATGTGGATTTAATCCGGTTAGTTCTGTTTAATCTTTCAAAAAATCCAGAGAGATCATCTCCTGTTCCTGTCCCAGTACCTCCGCCCATTTTAACTATAACTCCCCTTTGTGATATTTGATTTTATTCTTCGAGCTTCGATTTCTGTTTCTCTTAAAACTAAAACGTCGTTGATCTTTACAGGGCCCTTAACATTTCGCCTCATTGAACGACCTTTGTCTCTTCCTTCCTGGATATTACATTTGACTTGTGTAATCTCTCCTCTAAATCCTGTTCTTCCTATGATCTCTTCTACAATTGCTGGAACTGCAGAATCTGAAACAATTCTATCTGTTCCTTTAGAAGATTTTTGATTTGTTTGTTTTACTTTTTGAGTCTTTGCCATTTTAGAATTACTTTTTTAATACTGGAATTTGTTTTTCTGCTTCTCCAGGTTCTATAATCGCTACTGAAGAAGTTGCAACATTTAATCCAACTGAAATTCCGAGCTTTTTTTTGCTATCTACTTCTTCGCAAGGAATTGATTTTTCTTTACAAAGTAATGGAATATGTTGAATGATTTCTTTTGGTTCTACATCTTGAGCATAAACAACAAACTTTGCTGTTCCTCTCTCAATTGCCTTTGTAACCTCGTTTGTTCCTTTTTCAACTTTTCCAGTTTTTTGTGCTTTTTCGATTATTGTATATGGGTCCATTTTAGTTTTAGACTTGAGAAAATATCCTCATGTCATTGGATAAAAAAATTAAATGAATTGGGTTTTTAAATGTTTGGGGTTATCTAAATATTTGAGTCCTTGTCTCTCGCTGATCGCTTAAAATTTGAATTGCTCTTCCTCGTTCTCGCTTCATCTTTTCTTCGTATTTACATGTTTCCATCGGGCAAAGCGACCCATTTGTTCCAGAACACCGTAACCTTCCTCGTTCATCTTCATATTGGTGACCATAATTACAATTTTTCATTTTAACAGTAAGGAAACCTTCTTCTTGGTGTTGTAATAGGTGATCTTTGAGTTCTTAAATCTAATGCATCTGAAGAGAATCTACAATTAAGGGGGCTAGAATTACAATCTTCTCCATCCTGGAAGCATACTTCCAGTTTTGTTGCTTCATCAACCATCCTATACCTACAACGGTAAGTGGCTTGTTCGATATCTTCTTTTGCCATTTTTATTTTTTTGTTTAATTACTTTTAAAAAGTAAAACATGTTTTTTAAACATTTCTGTGGTGGAGAATAATCTTATTTAATAAGAATAATTATTTATTAAAAAAATGAATCGACCAGATTACGCACAGCCATATAACATCAAAAGTGTTGAAGGAGTTCCGATTGAGGATATTCCTGTTCAGTTAAGGGATAAAGCAGTTGAATCTGAACATCGAAGACAAAAATTTGAATCTGTAAATTCTCAAAGATATGCAGATAATAAAAGAAAAATGAGAAGAGGTTAGTTATTTCCAACTGACTTCGATGTCATCTGTTCTCTCACGGGGTTTTATATCTATTTTGTCTGATTGATCTGGAGTAAAGGTATTTGCTTTTATTTTAAACATGGTTTCTCCGAGGAATGCAATCATTGCAGCGTTGTCAACAAGTAAACTTCGTTCAGGGCAGAAAAATTTTATTTTTCCTAATTCTGAATTTCTTGAATTGCACATTTTCTTACACATTTCTTGAAGATGAGAATTACATGCGACTCCGCCCCCTAAAAGAAGTTCTTTTTTTCCTGTGTGGGCAAGAGCTCGTTCTGCAACTTCAATGAGCATTGCAAAAACTGTTTCTTGAAGAGAATAAGATAGGTTTTCATATGAATATTTTTTTGAATCAATTAATTGTTTTAATTTAGTTTGAATTCCTGCGAGAGTAATATCCATTCCTTTAACAGAGTAAGGAAGTTCAATATATTCTTTTTCAGATTCTTCTGCAAGTTTTTGTATTTTTGGCCCACCTGGAAAACCCTTTCCCATAAATCTTGCAATTGTGTCGATGAAATTTCCAACTCCTAAATCTAGAGTTTCTCCAAAGACACGATATTTTCCTGAAGCATATGCAATAACTTGAGTGTTTGCTCCTGAGACATAAAGCATTAATGGATCTTTTGCACCAGTGGTTTTTCCTATTTCTAAATGAGCAACACAATGATTAACTCCAACTACTGGTTTGTTTAATTTTTTAGAAAGTTCTTTTGCAAATTTCATTCCTTCTAATAAACAGGGTGCTAAACCCGGTCCTTGAGAAAACGCAATTGCGTCTATTTCTGATTCATTGATTCCTGCTTCAGTTAAAGCTTCAAAGTAAAGTTCGTTTTTACATTCGCAATGATGCTTTGCAGATTCTGTGGGGATAATCCCCCCTTCTTCGGTGGTGTACATGTTTCGTTTATTTGCTAAAATTTTCTGGTTTTTAACAATTCCAATTCCGAAGGTATGTGCTGTTGATTCAATCCCTAAAATCGTTGTCATAAAAAAATAAGTTAGAAGAAGTATATAAAATTAATTAAATAAAAAATAAATTTGCTTGTTTATCTTTTTTTCTTTTTAGCTGCTTTTTTAGCTGGCTTTTTAGCTGCTTTCTTTACAACTTTTTTCTTTTTCTTACCGCCTCGAGCCATCTTAGCCTCACAAACATTTCCCATACCATCTACATAGTAGAGGTGTCCAGGTTTTCGTGAAACAACGTTCTTTACTAAAATTTTTCCCATTTAATCAACCTCCTTTTATTATTATGATAATCTGAAATCAATTTTGTTTATAAACTTTTCGCGTCCTCGTCGAAGAGCTTCAGAATTTTCTGATTTGAGTAGTTTAGAGGAATTTCAATTAACTTGTTAAATTTTTGTTTTGGAATGATTGATAATTTCCAAGGAGAAACTTGTTTTTTTTCTAAAACTCTATTTTTATTATCTAACCAAATTGCTAAAAATTCTGGACAGAATAAAGAATGAATTGGGTTCTTTGTGGGATTTGAAAACTCAAACAAAAGAATTTTTGCATTTTCTCGACGGGAAAACATTAATCCTTTTACTTTTCCAAATAAAGAAACTTTTTTTACCTTAAGAGAGATTTGTTTAGATTTGTAGGTTATTTTCATTTTTTACTTCTAAATATTTTTCAAACATTTTTGTAACGTTTTTTTCTGTAACATGGTCATGGTGTTTAAATCCCCCTCCGAAGTTGTAGGGAATATGCATTAATTCGTGAATTATTGTTTTTAGTTTGTCTTCATCAGAAAGTTTGTCAAATCTTTCTCCTAAAAATTCTAATAAATAAAATCCTTTTTTCATTCCAAATGCTTTTTGAAAAAGTTTGCCTAATCCATGACATCGAGCAATTGTTCTCTTTGAAGATGTTCCGTAACTTTTGAAGCACCTTACATTAGTCATATCAACATGAGGAAATAAGATTAAAGAAATTTCTGTAGCTAGTTTTTGTATTTCAGGAGAAAATTCGTATTTCATTTTAATATTGTCTTAATAACTTTTTGAGTTATTTCTTTTAGTTCATAATCTTCTAATTTATTAATGGGAACCCACTTTACTTCATCAATTTCATCTTGATAATTAATAATTTTTTTGTCTTGTTTACTTTCTTTTAGCTTTGCTTTGAGTATTAGAACAATCGTTTCGAAAAATTCATCTATATCTGGGGCATAAAAAAAATGATTTGTAAAATGAATTACATTTCCATTTGTTTTAACTTTATATCCTGTTTCTTCATAAACCTCTCTTTCTAAACCCTCTTTAATTGTTTCCCCTAACTCAATTCCCCCCCCGGGAAGTTCCCATTTTCCATGTTGTTTTGCCTTTATCATTAATATCTTTTTATTTTTTACTACCAACGCCGACGCTGAAGGCCTCCATTTTATTTTTTTATCCTTTGGAAGAAGGTATTCCTTTCCATGCCAATCCTTAAATTTCATTTTAGTTCTACAACTTTATTTTTTGATTTTAACCCTTTTATGATTTGAGTAGAATTACATTTAAAATGTTTCTTAAGAATTTTTATTAGTTCTTGATTTGCTTTATTCTCAATTGGTTTTTGTTTAATCCAAACTTCGTAATTTTCAGGAGAG
>CAZUQL010000036.1:0-2727 GCA_964622565.1 Candidatus Woesearchaeota archaeon
CTTTCGGCAAAATTATCTTGGGCGTTTTTATTCTTCTTATCTTTGTTTATCCTCTCAGTTGGAAAAGGGACTAATCGATGAAGAAAGATTTAGGAGTGAACTAAGAGCAGAAGCTTATGAAGAGTTTTATTCCCCTTTACAAGATCCTTCCCCCATTGCAAGGGAGGCACATACATTGTATCTTAGACGATTTGATGAGCACTTTCCAGTTTCTGAAGTTTCTTTTTCTAAATCTGATATTTCTCTCCATGAAGCTAGTTCTTTAAGGGATTTACCCTCTCTTTTAGGTTTAAATTTTAAATTTCTGACAGGATCATTTTATCATTATTATTTAAATAGATTTAGAAATTTGTTTTAGTTTTTAAAAAATAGTAAGGTTTTTAATTACTGTCTTAATAGTACTCTTATGAATAAAAGGAGGATTAATCTTTTAATTATCTTTTGGGGATTATTTTTAAATATTCTTCTGGTTTCTTCAGTTTGCTTAAATGATAAAAATAATGATTTTGGTTCCTGTTTAATTCAAAATACTACTTCTTGTGGGACAGACTTATTCGAGGATGACGTCGCTCTTATTTGTGGATTTGATGTAGAACTTGATCTTTGTTGGTTTAATGCTAATGCCGAGAGTTGTGGTATTCGGGGGGCGTTGTGTATACAAGACCCTATTAATTCTGGATTTCAATGTGATATTGATGGCGATGGATATTCAGAGTGGTTTTCTACTTCTCCTTCAGGGGAGAGTTCTAATTTAACAGTTGGTTCAGACTGCAATGACAATAACATTTCAATAGCCCCAAATGCAACAGAGATTCTAAATAATGAAGTTGATGAAAACTGCGACGGGAAAACAGATGAGTGTCCTGGATGGAATTTTATTAATTGTTCAGATGTTTGTACTCCTGATTTTGACTGGGATGGAGATTGTAATGATTGCGATGATAGTAACCCTGCTGTAAATTCTATGGGGGAGATTGGATGGTATTATCGTGATGCTTGTTATTTAACTTTTAACGAGCCTGTGGATTTAAATTGCGATGGTGATACAACTGATGATGGAGAAGCACAATTCAGTAGAACAAATAATTATATTGACAGTGAAGGAGAAAGTTATTATTCTTGTGGAGGTCCTGGTTGGACATTTTCACTTTTTAGTTTCAGTTTCTTTTTATTTAATAATCTGAATGTTACAATTGATTTTCCTTCGATGAATTATAATCTGACTTCAAATCCGGTTACAATAAATTATACTGTTAATGCAACTGCAGAGGCGATGACTGCTGCAGACTCAGATTTGGCTATTTGTTCTCTTAACAATTGTTCTTCAGATTCTATTTGGGGGTGTTATTATGCTTCAACTATTTTGAATTCATCATTTTTTAATATTAGTTCTGGTTTGGTATCTTCAAATTTTTCACATTATTTAACAAGTAACACCTCTTATTTTGTTCATTGTCACTTAAATAATTCTTTGGTGGCGGGAGTTTCACAAATTCAGAATATTTACTATAATGTTACCGAATTTCCAACAGATTCAGATGATCCTGTGGTGACTCTTACGTTCCCTTCAGATGCTTCTACAATTACAAACGGAACAGGAAACTTTTCAAATAACACAATTCCTTTTTCATTTAATGTTACCGACGATTCAAATTATCCTGTCATTTGTAGTTTCTTTATCGACGGTGTTTTGAATGGGACATTTAATGTGATTGATACAAAAAACGATGTCTTTGTTGAAAATTTAAGTTTTGGTTCACATCAATGGAATGTTACGTGTTGGGATAATTCTCCTCAGAATAATACTGGTTATTCCGAGACGCGGGATTTTATTTATGCAACTTCTGCAGAGGATATAACTTCTCCAGAAATTTCAGTCTTATATCCTGCAGATTATTTTAATTACTCTCAGAGCTCAATTGATTTTAATGTTTCATCTAATGAGGCTCTGACTTCGTGTGTTGTTTCATTAGATGATTTTGTTACAAATTATACTTTAACCTTGAACTCTACAGCGAGAGGTGCAAACTACACAAATGCAAGTATTGCCGACGGTAATTATCTAGCTAGATTTGCATGTAATGATACAAACGATAACTGGAATTCAACTGAACAAATTAATTTTACAATTGATACTTTACAACCTGCAATTACGATTTTTTATCCCTTCAATGCAACATATGCAGAAGATGTTTCAGAATTGAATTATACTTATCTTGATTCTTTAACTCCTGACGGACAATGCTGGGCGTCAAATGATTCTGGCGTCACAAATGAGTCACAAGTAAATCCTGGAAATAATTTTACAGGCATGACTTCAGTTGAAGGAACAAATGTTTGGACTTTATGGTGTAATGATACTACTGGAAATCTTAACTCCACAAATATAACTTTTTACAAAGATACTTCTGCCCCTTATTTTGATCACGGTTTAGAATTTTCAGTTTACAATAATGAATCTTTAGATTTAACAATAAACTCTTCAGATTTAGGGATTGGAGTTGCAAATTATTCAATTAATTGGACAACAAACTTTTCAATTACTAATGCTGGATTTTTAACAAACACTTCAGAGTTGGAGATTATGACTTATTATGTTAATGTTTCTATTAATGATACTTTAGGGAATTTGAATAGTAGTGTTTTTATAGTTAGTGTTTTGGATTCAGATTTAACTTCTCCAGAAATTTCAGTCTTATATCCTGCAGATTATTTTAATTACTCTCA
>CAZUQL010000036.1:2827-5750 GCA_964622565.1 Candidatus Woesearchaeota archaeon
TTGTTACAAATTATACTTTAACCTTGAACTCTACAGCGAGAGGTGCAAACTACACCAACGAGAGTATTGCCGACGGTAACTACTTAGCAAAGTTTGCATGTAATGATACAAATAATAATTTTAATTCAACTGAACAAGTTAATTTTACAATTGATTTGTCCCCTCCTTATTTTGATCATGCAATTACAAATTCCTCTGCAGAGTTTAATACTGCTTTTTTTGTTAATTTAAATGCTTCTGATGCAAGAGAGTTTAGTTGTTTTTCAGTTAATGATTCTGCGAATTTTACTATTAATTGTTCAGGTTATTTGAAAAATAAGACTGTTTTAGAAACTGGAATCTATTGGTTGAATGTTTCTATTAACGATACTTTGAATAATTTGAACTCTTCAGTATTTATGGTAAATGTTACAGATAGTGTTTTTCCGACGGTGACAATTGTTTCTCCTGAGAATATAACTTATGTTGGAAACTTTTCTTTGGTTTATAATGTTTCGACAAGCGAAAATTCAACTTGTTATTTTTCTTTAGACAATTTTGAGACAAATGTTTCAATGAGTCAGATTAATTCTTTGAGTTATCGTTATATAAATGGTAGTTTAAGTTCTGGGGCGTTTGTAATTAATTTTTCTTGTAATGATACCCACAATAATTTGAATATGTCTGAGGGAATATTTTTTAGTATTGATAATTCGGTGCCAATGGTGAGTTTGGTTTCTCCTTCGGAATTGTACACTGCTACTTCAAGTTCTGTGAGTTTTGTTTACAATCTAACTTCTTCTTTGAGTGCAAATTGTTCATTATACCTTGATGGAGTTAATACTGCATTTAATTCAACACCAAATAATACTGGTTTAAATAATTCATTTTCTGCTTCATTAGCAGAAGGAACTTATTCTTGGTTTGTTTCTTGTAGAGATAGTTCTAATTACCTTACAAATTCTTCAATTAGGACATTAATGATAGATTTGCCTTCTACTGGGGGGGGAGGGGGAACTGGTGGAGGAACTACAACGCCGGTGGTTTGTTCAGATGAATGTAGTGTTTTGTCAGAATCTATTTGTTCAGATTCTTTAACCTTAAGAACAAGGTATTGTGGAAATTATGATTCAGATGATTGTTTAGAGTGGAGTGGTTGGAACTCTCAAACTTGTGCAGAGACTTGTTTAGTAGATCAATGTACAGATATTTGTGATGAATCTTGGAGCTGTGGAACATGGAGTGTTTGTTCTTTAGGCGTTCAAACTCGAGTCTGTACTGATACAAATTACTGCGGAACTAATCTTTCAAAACCTGTTACTTCACAAAGTTGTATTGAGAATGTTTCTATTTATTACTCTCCTTCTTTAGAGAATATTGTTATTTCTCCGGGATCAACTGTACCCTTTCAAGTTGGGGTTTCTTCTAACACGGAGGTTACTATTCGGTGGTTTGTTGATTCTGCTCCTTATGGGGTAGGATATAATTCAACTGGTGCAGGACTCTCAATGTCTTTTTCATCTAATTCTAATGTAAGAGTAGACGTCTCTTATGGAGGTATTTCATTTTCTCATTCTTGGAATATTTTTATGAATAATTCTCCTGTTGAAGTCTGTGAATCAGATTGGTATTGTGATTGGAGTATTTGTCAAGCCGGAGATTCTTACTCTTATGCAGAGAATTGTGTAGATTTGGAAGACTGTGAAGTTCCGACTGTTTCAACTATTCCTTTTAGAGAAGAATGTGACTGTATTTCAGAGATTGAATGCTCGGAGTTTGGAGGATGTTACCCGGAATATACTATTTTTGATATTCTTGAAAATCAGGTTTCAACAAATTTTTTCAAAACTCGAACTTGTACAGATTTATACAATTGTGTTGAAGATTACGAAGAATACGAAGCTTGTTCTTTATCCTCGCCAGTGGTTATTGAAAAACTTTCTGCAAGTTCAGGGGGGGGCGGAGGAGGGGGAGAAACTTCTTTAGTCATCAAAGATGCTACTTCAGCAAATGTCCTGGGAATTGTAACTTTAACTGATTCTTCAGTTGATATTTCACTTCAGACTACTGAAGCAAAACTTCATTGTTCAGATAAAAATATTAATTATGATGAGGAAGCAGTTGATTGCGGGGGAGAGGATTGTGTTGAATGTACTTCTATTCAAGAAGTATCTAATTGGGCTAAATATCTAAGCGTCTTACTTTGGACTCTTTTATCTTTAATTGTTTTATTTTTCTTTATTTTTGGAGGAATTCAGAAGATGCATTTTTTTGGAAAAAATCATTTAAAAAAATCTTCTTTTTTAGATAATTTAAAATTAAGATACACCTCTTCAGATTCTTTCTCTTCGAGGTGAATTTAAGTTGCTTCTTTCTTGGAGTTTTTCAATTACAAATTTTGTTTTAATTACTTTAGAGATAATTGCAGAGAGGGATAATCTTCCATAAATAATTCTATAAATTCCTTGTTGTACGGGTATTTTTGTAGCTTGTGAAAACGTTTCAAGTGTTTCATTTATTTCTTCGTTTGAAAGATTTATCTTGGTTATTTTTGTTCCAAAGTACCCGCTAACAATAATTTCCTGATCTGGTCCGTTACATTCAATTGTTCTAACTCGCGGATCTTTAATTAGAATGTTTAATTTTTTTAAATTAATCTCTCGGTCTGTTGGAGTTGGTTGAAGATAGTTTACTGTCGAGGGTAATTGAGGAGAGGGTATTTGAACTCTTTGTGAGATAGGGTTTGTTATTCTAATAGGAGGTTTCTGAAAATTGATAATTTGTTTCTTTTCTTGAATTCTTCTTAGTGTTGTTTCTTCTATTTGGACAGTTTCGAAATTTTTTGAATACTTCAAAACTTCTTTAAGATAGATTATTAAGAAATTTTTTCTAAACTCTTGGGAAGTTTTTTGAAGAAGCATTTTACCTCTGTAGATTTTTTTCA
>CAZUQL010000037.1:0-5684 GCA_964622565.1 Candidatus Woesearchaeota archaeon
ATGAAAACAAAAAAGGATTTTATTAAAAGATTTGTTTGGATTAAACCAGATGGAGAAAGGGTTTATGACAATGAAGGAGATGGAATTTATTGTGAAGGAAAAGATAAAATTATCTCAAAAATTCTGAAAACAAAAAAACCAGTTTATATCCCTATTCTTCATTGGTGATTATTTTTCAATCTCTGCTTTAACTAACTCCGCCATTAGTTTCATAAAATCTTCTGCCTTCTCTTGCCAAGAATCAATTTCAATTCCCTTAATGTCTTTCACTTTTCCATGAGAAAGTTGTTTATGTAGATAATGAATATCTCTAAACCATTCTGCATATTTAGATTTCAGTTTTCCAGAATCAACAAAAACGCCCTTAAGATTTTCAAAAATATGTTCTGGTGAAGGAGGAGTAGTATTTGCTGAAATTAAAGCTGCGTGAGCTGAATCAACCATGCTCCAATAAATCCCTTCAATTGTCTGAAGTTCTGCAGCACGACTTCTAGCTAAATGCATTGGCGCCCTTTGTAAACAAGTATAAATCGCTTCTGGTGTTGCTTTAATCTGTCCATTTAACATCATTGATTTAAGTGGTTGAAAAAATCCCGCCATATCTAACATAGTTTCACCATACCTCAAAATATTCAAAATAACAGGATCCCCCCGCATCAAATCTTGCCACCACGTCGTGAGTTTGATGGTATTAATGTGAAGAATTTTGTTGTATGGACTTTGTCTTAAAATTTTATCTAACTCTTCTCTATACCAAGTTATCAATTCAGGGTCCCAATGAATTGCAGCGTCGTCAATTACAATGATAATATCAATATCTGAACCTTGTGTCTGCGTCTGCTTTGCAGTAGATCCAAAAAGAATAATTGATTTAATTATCTTATCAAATTTTTTATAAACTTTAACTGCAAAATCCATTGCAATGTCATGCTCTGTCTTAAGTTGAAGACTTGGAAAATCTTTTGGATTTGCAATAGACTTAGACTTCTTTTTAGAACTTACTCTTTTTTTAGAAACTTTCTTTTTCACCATCTTTCTCTCTTATAAAATATAAATGTTATTTTAGTTTATAAAGTTTTGGAGATTAAAGATTCAAAAATTGAAACGTTCCCGAACTTCCAAGATTATAAATCTCTGTTTTTCCAACTGTTTCTCTTCCCTGACCCTCATGAATATGTCCACATAAAACAGTTTCAGGAGAATATTTTCTAATATAGCCTAAAATAGCTCTACTCCCTGCGTGTCGTCCCCTCCAAGATTTCGGAATACCGGGGAAGTTAACACAATCTAAAATTCCATATGGAGTTGATGACATAATAATATATCTAATGAATTTTTTCCAAACCACTGTAAAATTCTATTAGCTTTTTTTGTTTCTCTTCCAGCAGTTTTAATTTTTTTAGTATCTACTTCATTAAATTCTTTTATCCAAGAATTATCTACAAAATAAGATAAACCACCCACCCTCAATCCCTTAAAATTTGCAAATCTATTATTTAATACTTTAACACCGGATAATTCTCCAACTTTTTGAACAAAAAAAGGAAGGCTCAATTTATATTTTAAGTTTAATCTCTTTACTTCTGCATTTGTTAAATCTGCATTCCCGAAAGTGAAATAAACCGGTGCAACAGAAGAATAGTATTTTAAAACTTCTAACGCAGATTCATAAACTTCTAAATAAGATTCTTGAACAAAACCCACATCTTTTTCTAACTCGGGCAATCCTTCTTGCTTTCTTCGAACATCTTCAAAAAATCGTTCCCTTGCTAAAGAAGCGTCTCCTAAATCTCCAGTAATTAAAATTAAATCAGGACTTTGAAGTTTTAATTGGGGAATTTTAACCCCATGCGGATCACCAATACATGCAATTTTCATAAATAAAAAAGTAAAGTTTATTTTTTAAATTATTCCATTGGTCTTCCACTCATTCGAGAACCCTGTCCTCCTTGTTGTTGTCCTCCCAACTCTGCAGGGAGCTGTGAAAATCCTGCTCCAAATGTTGCGTAATTTGTTTGAGGCAACATCATTCCAAAACCCGAATAATATCCTTCATAATTTCCCTGTCCCCAATTTCCTCCACCACCTGAAGTTGAATAAGGAGAACCAAAAGCTTCGAAAGTTTGTCCAACAGGAGGAGATTTAAAATGTTGCCACCAATTCCCTGCCTCAATAATTTTTTTAGCTTCAAAACCTTTCTTTCCTAAATTTTTCATAATCCCTGCAATCGGAACATTTCCCATTCCCATTGGAAGCTCAGTATGTTCAAATCCAAAATTATCAGATAAATGAACATGTTTAACAAGAGGGGCAATCTCTTTTGTTTCCTTCAAAATATCTTCATCGTCATATCCAAACTTCCTTAACATATTAATATGTCCAACATCCCATGTAACACCAATTAATTTTTCAGCTTGTTTTTGTGCTTCGGTTTTTGAGATTCCTTCTTGAACTGCTCTCTCAACAAATTTTTCTCTTGATTTTTCCACAATTTCCTTAAGCTCACTTCCCCTAGAAAAAGCAGATTGTCCTGCAGGAGGATTTTCTATACTTATAATTGGAGCACCCTCCCATTCTTTAGAACGAACCTTTTCATAAGCTTTCCATGCGGCATTTCCAAATGTTTGAACTGTTTTTTCTTTTGCAAATTCATTTAATGATTCAAAAAGTTGAGGATTAACTTTATTCAAAACATCTATCCCCTCATCAATCAACTCTTTTTTAATCTTCATCACTTCTTCAGGATTATTAGAGTTCACAATTGATTTGGCCCTATTCTTAGCTTGTTTATAAAAATCATCAATTAATTTTTTTTCCCCAGGAAGTTCAACTTTTTTATAAGCAACATTAAATAATTCCTCAAGTTCCCTATATGAATCATTATAATATCGTTCTCCTTTTCGAACTTGAGAATTAATTGCATCTGTAACTTGTTTCTGTTGATCTTCAAATTCTTTTTCCTGAAGATCAATTTCTTTTAATTTTCCTTCTTGCTTTAATCTCTTAGCTTGTTCAAATTTCTCTCTTTCGTCTCTTTGTTTTTGTTTATATGCTTCTGTCTGCCTTAAATGATCGTCACCTAGATCAGAATAATACATTAGTCCTTTAATTTGTTTTTTCCAATTTTCTTGATTAATAAAATCAACTTCTCCTTGAGGGGTTATACTTTTCTTCTCCCCCGTAAGTTCTTTTCTTTCTTTAACTGAAAGTCTATTTATCGCTCCTGTTTCAGAATTAATTACTAAAACCTCATTCGGATGGTCTTCACTCTTATCCATAATCTGACCAGGCAATTGAATCGCAGAATGAAATGTAACGGGAGTATTTCCTTTAGGATTTAATTCATGTGACCTTTCCAGTGCCATTAAAATTTGCCTCTCTGCTTGTTCTCTTCCTGCCTCGCTAAATCCTTCTCTAGTCAGACCGGAAGCATCAACTAATGGACCATGTAAAGTTATCTCAATCCCAGTTAACTTCGCAAGTTGTCCAACCTCTTTTAAATGTTGCTTCGGCATTGACTCTAAAATTTGGGGTTGAAGTCCTTCAATTTCAATATCCTTAACTCCGGTAGATAGTTTTGAAGAAACTTCTTTTAATACATCTGCAACTCTTGGATCAGTTGTTAATCCAAACTGCCCCGTCGGAATAGGTTTATCAAATCCAGAAATTCCATAATCCGGGTCGAGACTAGAATAACCTCCTTGATAAATATCTGAAATAGAATAATTTGACTTCTTCACCTCTTCTACCATTATCTAAAACAGTTTTCTATATTTATTAATTTAACTAAAGTCGAACTTCTTTGTATTTCTTTGCTGAAGAATCAATTGGAAGCCCGCCTGAATCGTCCCCCAAGGTGGAGATTGTTTCAATATCTTTATATTTTTCATCGTCTTCAAATTGGTTCACCGAACCAGGTCTAAAAATTCTATCTCTTAAGTCTCGCGAAGAATCTAAAAATTTTTCTGGGCGCAAAACAGGAGTTGCTTCTCTTGAATCTGTTGTATTTAAATATTTTTTAACTGCATCTTCTGAAGGTGTTGCAGAATAAAATGAGTCATTTTTTTTATTTGAACTTTCGCGTCTAGAGTGTTCTGAAATTTCTTGAAAATTCTTAGCGCTTTCTATATTTGAAACTGCTTCTAAAGTAGGAGTAATCTCTCTGGAAGACGAGGGAATAAACACAGGACGCTCAGAAACAATTTCATCAACGCTTTCTTCTTCAAAAACTTCATCTACAGAGTCTTCTTCATCTTTTTTAGAATCTTTTTTTCCGGTTCTTTTTTTACAATTTTCTCTAAATCTTTTTTCTTAACTTCCCATTCCTTTTTCATAAACTATTCAAGAAACTCAAATTTTTATATGTTGTGTTTTGTAATTTCTAAGTGAAACAAAGATTTCTCAAGGCTGAATAGAAATTTGGGCTTTTTATAACGAGAAAAGCTTAAATATTGCAGAGTTCGTATAAAGTCTGTTAGATTCTATTTTACTTTACCTGAAGTTGTAAAACACAAACCTACTTGAAGCTGTTTGCCCTTCGGGAAATCTAACACCGATTCTATTCAATTGTCGGCATAATTATAATAAGGGGCACGCGCGCTCAGTTCCTTCGGAACAATTAGTCAAAACTTTCAGTTTTGAAATTTATTTAGAAATAATCTTTTATTTTTTTGAAGCTTGAACAATGGTCTCAACAGTTTTTGCTGTTTCTTCTCCGCCCATTGTATCAACAAGAGTTTTTCTTTGAGGACTTAAATCCAAATCTTTTACTTGTTGCATTAGTTCACTTCCCGCTTTTAACGCATCTTCTCTAGAATCATAAGCAGGATTACATGAAACTATTGGGCGACAATATTTATCTTCGTTATGAGTAATTGCATAACCATATTTACCCGATTCCTTCTCTCGATAAATATCAACTAAAGTTTCATTCCCTTGTATCTCTAATGCTGAAAGCAATGATAATCCCATAATTTATGGTATTTGGCTTTATTTAAAAAGATTTGTATGGTAAGAAGATTATTTCTATTTTCTTTTTCAAAAAAAGAAACAAAAAAGCGCGCGTGCCCCTAAAACTAGAAAACAAAAAATAGTGCCGACAACTTTGATTTTTTGCCTTCGGCATCGTTGCACTAAAAAACCCCTAATGTTTCCCTTCTAAATCCAACCACGCTTTTGCTTGTTGTAAAAACTCGTCGCAATCTCCAATCAACTTATCTTCCATCTCATCCACTCTTGATTTAATTATCCACTTTTCATAAAAACCCCGAAGAGTTTTTTCAAAACCATTACCTTCAAATCTCCCTGCGTGGTCTTTAATAAGAGTACCCTTAACTTTAACTTCAACAGACCCGTCGTTGGTTTTAATCTTCGCCCCGTTTTGTTGAACCTCAACTTGCTTCATTCCTAAGATTCTAAACTTAACTTGAATTTGAAACTTAAAATAATCTGTAACCTTCCGAGTTCCATTCCATGAAATATCAATATCTTTTGAATCCCCTTTAAGTTTTTCAGAATAAGCTTCTTCTGAAAGATTCAATCCAGTTTCATCATTTAACCATTCATAACAAAACCCATAAAATCCAGCAAAATTAAAAATTCCTCCATACTTCACCTTACTTGAGAATAGTGTATCTTTTTCTGCCATTGTCTTTTAATTAAGAAATAAATTTGATTTAAATATT
>CAZUQL010000038.1:0-5415 GCA_964622565.1 Candidatus Woesearchaeota archaeon
TTCCCTTTCAAGGAAGTGACCCGAGTTCGAATCTCGGACGGGGCGTGATTACATTATGGCACAATTAAGGGTTTTTTAAAAACTTCACAATAAAAAATATTAAAAAATTGTAAATAACTGATTAGAAGTTATGCCAAGGTTATTCTTTTTGTATAAAGAGTGTTTATTATTCATTGATTTATTTTCCTCTCCCCCAAGGTTTATAAACTTAAAAATAGATGAAATTCTATTGATAATAAGAATAACAATTGGTTAAGTCCTCGAATCAAGGTTCAGAAGGGCTTGAGTTCAAGGAATATTTCTTAGGATTATTGAAATGACAAACATAGAAAGCTTTGCAAAATTAGGAATTGGAAAAGAAATTTTAGCTGTGCTTGAAGAAAAAGGATTTGAGGTTCCAACTGAAATACAAAAAAAGGCGATTCCAATTGCATTACAAGGAAAAGATATCATCGGAGGTTCAGCAACAGGCTCAGGAAAAACTCTTGCGTTTGGAGCAAGTATCCTCGAAAAAACTGAAAAGGGAAAAGGAATTCAAACTTTAATTTTAACACCAACAAGAGAATTAGCAGAACAAGTTGCTTGTTCATTAAGTATATTTTCAAAACATAAGCCCCTAAAGATAACTCCGATCTATGGAGGCATGGCCTTGTTTCCACAATTTCAAGCTCTTAAAAAAACAGACATTGTAATTGGAACACCTGGAAGAATTCTTGATCATCTTTCAAGAAAAACAATTGACTTATCTAAAGTTAAATATTTGGTACTTGACGAAGCAGACAGGATGTTAGATATGGGATTTCTACCAGATGTAGAAAGAATCATTAAAACCTGTCCAAAAAAACGTCAAACTTTTTTATTTTCTGCAACAATTTCTGGCGGAGTTTTACACATTGCAAAAAGGCACATGAATCACCCTCTTGAAATTTCAGTTGAATCAAAAGTAGACCCAAGCAAACTTGAACAAATTTATTATGATGTTCCTTCAAATGAAAAATTTTCTTTACTTGTCCATTTATTAAAAAAAGAAAAATCTGGTTTAGTAATGGTTTTCTCGAATACAAAAAGAAATGCAGATTTTTTAAGTAATAATCTAAATAAGAATAAAATAAATGCAATGGCTCTTCACGGAGATTTAAGCCAGAATAAAAGAAAAAGTATTTTAGAACAGTTTCATAAAAGTGAATCATTAGTATTGGTTTGCACAGATATTGCAGCAAGGGGACTGGATATAAAAAACGTTTCTCATGTTTACAATTATGACTCTCCAAAAGATTCAACAGATTATATTCATCGAATTGGAAGAACTGCCAGAGCAGGAGAAGAAGGAAAGGCAATTACATTAATTTCAAGTCAAGATTATAAAAGTTTTCAAAATGTTAATGCAGACCCGTCTATAAAAATCAAAAATCAAGAAACGCCTAAATTTGAAATACTTCACCTTTCTATAGAACCTCGAAGAAGATTTTCAAATCGTCCTTTTAGAAGAGGAAATTCTAATTCACGGGATAGAAGAAATTCTAATTCGGGAGATAGAAGAAGTCCAAGATCAAATTCTAGAAATTCAAGCAGATCAAATTCTTATTCAAGAAACAGACGATAGAAATTAACCCTCAAATTTTTAAACTATAAAATCTTAAAAATGGAATGGAAAAGAGGCAATTAATCACAAGGTCAACAACGGTAATTACTATTTTTCTTATCTTGATTTTTGCAAGTTCGTATATTTATTCTTATGTTGAAGGTTGGTCGTATTTTGATTCTCTTTATTTTACTGTTGTAACTGTTACAACTATTGGCTATGGAGATATTGTTCCTAAAACTGTAATTGGAAAAACTTTTACAATGTTCTTTCCTTTTATTGGAGTTGCCTTGGCGTTTTATTTATTTTCTTTAGTTGGAAAATATGTTTTAAGACAAAATTTTGAGGAAAAAATTCGTGAACGATTAGGAATCGATTCTCCAAAAAAATTAAGAAAGTGAAACTTTTTATAGGGATTTTATTTAGATAATTTATGGCGATTGTAGTATAACGGCTATTATGTGTGGTTGTGGTCCGCAAGACGAGGGTTCGACTCCCTCCTTTCGCCCTTATTGATTATAGATTTGCTCTCTCTCAAAACATTTAAAATACTTCTTAACTAATTAATTACGAGGTGAAAATGAACATACTTTTTATTTGTAAATACAACCGATTTAGAAGCAAGGTTGCTGAAGCATATTTCAAAAAGATTAATAAAAATAAAAATATTAAAGTCAAAAGTGCAGGTTTGTTTGAATTAGATAAACCCCTGAGTTCAACAGAGAATCTTCGAAATAAGATTATTAAAAATAATTTTGGATTAATTATTAAAGGGGGATCCAAAGGAATAAGAGTTTCTGAGTTAGAGAAAAGTGATAAAATAATTGTTGTTGCAAGTGATATTCCAAGAATCGTTTTTAATCATCCAGAAGATAAAAAGAAAGTTGAGTTTTGGAAGGCAGTTGATGATACAAAAGGAGAAGAGGCAAGAATTAATAAAACAGTAAAATTTATTATTAAAAGAGTAGATAGATTAATAAAAAAATTAAAATGAAAACAGACTTGGTAAAAGGATTTAGGGATTTCACAGGAGAGCAAGCAGAAAAACGAGAGTTCATAAAAGAAGTTCTAAAACAAACTTTTGAAAGACATGGATTTCAACCAGCTGAGAGTCCAGTAGTGGAATATGAAGAATTTGTAAAAGGAGAAAATCCAAACGACGAAGCTGTCTCAGATATTTTTAAATTAAAGGATAGGGGAAAAAGAAAACTCGCCCTTCGATATGAACATACTTTTTCATTAAAAAGGATTATGCAAAATAAAAAAATGCCTTACAAAAGATATGCAATCGGACCGGTTTTTCGGGATGAGCCTGTAACTGGAAACCGAACTCGGCAATTCACTCAATGTGATATTGATATTATTGGCTCAACAATTAAAGACGACGCAGAAGTTTTATCTGTAATTAATACTCTTTTAAAATCCCTTAAAATTGAAGCAACAATTTATGTAAACAATAGAAAATTGATGAATGAAATTTTTAAATCTCAGGGAATAAAAAAAGGCAAAGAACAGATAATAAAAGAAATAGATAAACTCGACAAAATCCCTGAAAAAGAAGTTAAAGCAAATTTAAAAAAATACAATGCAGAAAATATTTTAGAAGAATTCAAAAAACCAATTTCAGAATTTGAAAAATACAAATCTTTTAGTGAGATAAAAGAGCTTTTTGAATATTGCAAATCTTATGGAGTTAAAATTGAGTTTCAACCAACACTTGCAAGAGGATTATCTTATTATTCTGGAACTGTTTTTGAAATCAAGGCAAAAAAAATAAGAGAAACAATTTTTGGAGGGGGGAGCTATATTTTTAATGGAGTTCAAGGAGTTGGATTTGGAGTTAGTATTGAAAGATTAGAACTTGTAACAAACATAAAGATGAATTTAGAAAAATACTTAATTGTTTCATTAAATCAAGATAAAGAAGCAATTAAACTTGCAAACAAACTCCGTGCAACAGGAAAAAATGTTTCTATGTTCTATGGAAAACCCAGCAAAGCTCTTGAATATGCAAATTCTTATAAGATAAATAAAGTAATTTTTGTCGGAGAAAGAGAAGTGAAATCAAAAAAGTTTAAAATCAAAATTATGTCCTCAGGAAAAGAAAGTTTGTTAAAATGATTGTTCTTCCTTTTCTTGGTGCAGCTTCTTTTGGGATTAGTACTTTATTGGAAAAAATTGTTTTAAAAGATAGGAAGGTTAATCTGGAAAGTTTTGTTGTTGCAGTATTTCTCTCTTCTGTTTTAATTATGATTCCTTTAGTTTTTTTTCTTGGGAAAATAGGAGAAGGTGCATTTAGTTTTCTAAATATCTTTTTATTTGTTTTAGTAATTGGATTTTCTATAATTGCAAATCTTTTAGGATTTTATGCAATTCGTTGGGAAAAGCTAACTCATTTAGAACCAGTAAGATTACTCGAACCCTTATTTGTAGTTATTTTAGCTTTTATTTTCTTTAAATCTGAGAGAGATTTACGAGTTATAATCCCCGCGTTTATTGCAGGTTTAACTTTAGTTTTATCTCATGTTAAAAAACATCACCTTGATCTTAATAAGTATATTTTAGCAGGAATTGCATCTGGATTCTTTTATGCATTAGAACTTTTAATCTCAAATCATCTTTTACTTTTTTATTCCCCAATTGCTCTTTATTTTATTCGAGGACTAGGAGTTTTAGTTTTTCTAAGTTTGTTATTTAAACCCAGTTTAAAATCTGCATTTACAAAAAATGAAAAAATTATGGTCTTCTTAACTGGAGGATTGTGGGTTGCTTATAGGGTTATTACGTATTATGGTTATTTAAAATGGGGAATGATTTTTACAACTTTAATTTTAATGCTTGCTCCTCTTTTTGTTTACTTACTTGCGTGGAAATTTTTAAAAGAAAAATTAGAATTCAGGAATATCCTCGCAACAATCATTATCTTGTGTTGTGTAATCTATGTGGTGATTTAATCTTGCTCTTCTTTTTGATTCTGCTTTAGAAACATATTCTACTAACTCCCCTTCTATGTGAATAACTTTTCCATATAAAGATGGATTTGAGGTCACAATAGTTCTTCTAAAGCAATAATCTAAGGTCTTTTGTGGAGTCATCTAATACTGAAGTGGAACTTTTCGTTTATTTGCTGTTTCAGGAATTCTATCATGATTTCTTCCTTTGATTGAAATTAGTTTTGGAGGATATAACTCAGAAACACTTTCTATTTTTCTCCCCTTAAGGTATATCTCTCCTCTTGAAACAACTACAAGATCCCTTAGAGTCTCTGTTTCCTCTGATTCTTCTTCCATTCTAAATTTCATTTTTCTTAACTATTTAAATATTTTTAATCAAAAACCCGTCTATTCCACAACAATAATTCTTTTAAAGACAAAGACAATCTAAATTCATGAGAAAGTTAATCTTAATTGTGGGGTTTTTGGTTTTCTTTAATTTAGTTTCGTCTGCATCTTATCCGCATGGTTTTGAGGGCTCTGTTTTAATTGATGATCATACAAATCCTGAGGGCTATACAATCGTTGCTTATTTAGATGGTTTTGCATCGGGATCAGGAGTAATTTCTCAAGGAAAGTATAGTTTGGTTGTTGAAGATGGTTCTTATCCTTATGGAGGAGAAATTGTTTTTAAAATTGGGGACAAAGTTGCAAGCGAGACATTTCCTTTTACAGTTTTTGAAATTACAAAATTAAATCTTACTTTTGACGAGCTTCCTAATGAAGAAGTTGATTTGCTTAGTGATGGTTTTTGTGATATTAGTCGGGGGGAATGTTCAAAAAGTTTAATTGATTGTAGTATTATTTTATGTTCAGGAAATTCTGTTTGTGATGTGTTTG
>CAZUQL010000039.1:0-5305 GCA_964622565.1 Candidatus Woesearchaeota archaeon
TTTTCAATTTCAATTAATCTTTGAATTTTCTCCTTTCTTCCTTTTCCATCAATTCCACATTTAAAAAAATCAGCTTCAAACCCAAATGCTAAATCTGCTAAAATATTTTCTGAAGTTTCTCCACTTCGATGCGAAAAAACAATTTTTATATTATTCTCTTTTGCAATTTCGCAAATCCTCTTAACTTTCATAAGCGAACCATTCTGATTTGGTTTCACAATAATCGCATTTATCGATTTTTCTTCAATTGCCTTATTTAATCTTTTTTCATCTGTAACAGTTAAATCATCCCCTACAATTAAACTTTCTGGAAAACTTTTTAGCAACTCTGAAAATTCTTTAAAACCCTCTTCTTCAAATCCATCTTCAATATAAAATAAACCAAAATTTTTAATCAAACTTTTAAGATAAGAAAACTGCTCTTCCATTGTTCGCGTAAGTTTAGGATTCTCATAATAATATTTTTTTCTTTTGTAAAACCCCGAAGACGCAACATCTACCCCGATGTCAACTTTCAAATCATTTAAAATTTCCAAAACCTCTTTTTCGTTTAAACTAGTCTGCCACGCATTTTCGTCATTTTCCTCTTCTTTGAAATATTTATTTTTTTCCTTTAAACTTATCCTAACATTTTCTTTTAATTTCTCCATTTCTTCAAATGACTTTTTCGGAGAGTTTGATTTTGGAATTAAAAGAAACTCTTGAAAATCTGGTTTCTTTTTTGAATCTGAATGCTTTCCTCCCCCAATTACATTTCCAACAAACCGAGGAAATTTTTTCGCCTCAGGATTTATAATTTGCCAAACTTGTTTTTTCTGTTCACACGCAAGAGCCCTAAGAATTGCTGATTCAAGCGCAAACATTGTGTTCGCTCCAACATGCCCCTCAACAATATCCTCAACCCTCCTTAAATCTTCAAACTTTTCAATAACTTCCTCTGAAAAATAATCTGAAATTTCTCCTACCACCTTTATATCCCCATTTAAATCTTTTTTATATGACTTTGCTTCATGTTTTCCTTTAGATTTTCCATTCGGAGCAGACGCACTAAAAACCCCTAAATCAGTTTTAATAGAAATTAAAATTGTTTTCTCTTTTCTAGTATCTAAAATCTTTTTTCCTTTAACTTCCTTAATAATCACCATATTAAAAAAAAGTAATCTTCCTATATAAAATTATTGAATTGAACTTAACTTTCTTCTGCTTACCAAAATTGCACCTAGTTCATTATTAAGAGTAGTGGGGGTAAAGTAGACTGCTTTTCCATTCTGAAACCAAATTTCCCCCTCTTTAATTCCATCTACATTTAACTCTCCTCCAAATTTTTCTTGTAATTGTCGTCCTAATTTGGTCATTAGAATCAAACTTAATTTATTTTTTTAAAAATTTATATTCTAGAATTCAACTATTCGTTTTCACTACCAAAACTCTCTTCACTCTCATCCTCATCATCAGGATTTGCAAGTTCCATAATTTCTCCTTCTTTTGCTATTTCTTCTTCTTCTTTAAGCTCTGCTTCCTCAACTTCCTTATCAGTAACCTTTTCTTTTGCCCTCTTCAAGGCATTCTGTTTTCTCTCAGGAAATGGCTTGTGAACTGAAATAGGTAAAACTCCTGATTCAAGTTCTGTTTCTGCAATTTTCAAAGCGTCGAATTTCATTGCTTCTAAATCTTCTTGTTTGATTTTAACTAATAAAGGCGCATTCATTGCAATTTGCAAACCTCGTGCTCCAAGAATTCTTGCTCTTTCGTATTTTGAAAAGGTTACATTCATTTTAATTTTTCTATTCTTTTTAATAAATCTTCTTTTGCTTTTTCTGCAAGGTCTAAACATTTATTAAACTCTTCTATACTTAAACTTTTCTCATTTCCTTTTTGCATTGAGGAGATTACTCCTTTCTTTCCACCAAGAGTAAGTTTCGAATCAAATAAATCTTCTTCTTCTTTTGTTGGATCAATTATTAATTGTTCTCCAACTCTGTAAACAGTAATTGACATTGGTGTATCTTTTGATAAAGCAAGTGATTTCCCTGAACTTTCATCATAAATTACTTTCTCTTCAACTTCGTCATACTTAGGCATCTTTGCATTTTTCAAAGCAAGCACTGCACCAATTCCCGCAGCATCAAGCAAGTTTCCGTCGTCATTTATAGAATAAATATCTACATATAAATTCCAAACTTTTTCTCCTTCTTTTATACAAAGTTTTTCAAAATCAATAAAACCGCTTTCTCGAATACATCTATCAATAACTCTTCCAATTTCAATTGAATCAAATTTTGGAGGACCAAGTTCAATTCGCGGAGAACTTAAAGGAAGCAACTCCATTGTGGTCATAAGGTTCCCTTTATTTTTTGAATCCGGATAAGGTGTTCCAACATCCATCTTCACCCCAACTATTACTTCTGTTTTTCCTAACTTAACTCTTACAGACCCTTCAGCATGATTTGAAACTCCATATTCCACTTCTAAGTCTCTAAATGTTTCTAAGTCTCTTCCATCGAACCTCTTCCCTGAATTAAGATATTGTTTTATTCTATTTCCCATAATTTTCGAAGTTTGTATCATTCTTCATCCTCCTGCACTGCTTTTTTCAAAGCTTGTTTTTGAATTTCAATTATTTCTTTTGTTGCTTCTTGTCCAAGTTTCACTGCTTCTTTTAATTCTTCCGAAGTTATGTGTCCATCTAATTGGATATGTGTCAAATCCCCGTCTCCTGTTAAACTCATTGCAATATCTGTTGCTCCTTCCCCTTCTTCAAAATCTTCTTCTTTTTTATCTACATCTACCACAAGAGTTTTATCAAGTTTACCAATTGAAACACTCGCTACTAAATTTTTCATTGGAATTCCTGCATGAGCCAAAGCCATTGAAGCTGCGTTGATTCCTGCACAACGAGTAGATGCATTTGCCTGTAAAATATTTACATGAACATCTACAACCATTGTTGGAAATTTGTTAATCATCACCACCGGGTCTAATGCCCAACCAGTAATCTTACTTATTTCAGTACTTCTTCTACTCGGTCCAGGCCTAATTCTGTCTGAAACTGAAAAACTATTCATATTATAAGTACATCTTAAGGTTCCTTTTTCAGGATCTTGAGAATGTTGTGGATGCATAATCTTTGGACCGTAAACTGCAGCAATTGCAACTGTGTCTCCGAATGCAAACATTGCTGAACCATCTGCATTTGGAACTACTCCAACTTTAGCAACAATTTTTCTTGTTTCTTTTAATCCTCTTCCGTCATGTCTTTTGAACTCTTTTGTCATTATTTCTTTCCTCCATTTTCTTCAAACCATTTTTCAACTTTTTCAGTCAAACCAGATATAAAAGAATTTGCAGCTACAAATTCAACTGCTTTTCTTGCAAGCAATTCTCCCTCAATATTTTCTCCTTGTATCCAAATTATCCCGTTTTGCCCGACAGTAATATTACAACCGGTTTTTTCTTTGATTAAACCAACCATACTTCCCTCTTTTCCAATTATCCGAGGAACTTTGTTTGGATTTACTTCGATTATAACTCCTTCGTCAATTTTTCCTAACCCTCTTGATTTTAAAGTTAAATCAACTCCTCTTTTATTTATTGAATAAATTTTTACAACAGCTAAATCTCCAATATCCATTGCCTCATCTAAAGAATTTTTATCCAGATATCGAGGATATTCTGCAACACTTAAAAAACCATTTGAAGTAGATTTTATATCTAAAATCCAACCATTAAATAGAACATTTTCCACTCTTCCAATAATCACATTTCCTCGTCTAGGAAGATATGTTCCTGAAAGCGGAATAACTTTAACTAATCCTTGAACTTCTTCTGCTAAACCATATTTTATAGAAATCACTTTATTATTTCTTTTTTCAGTATTTTCACCTGGAAGATAATCGTCTCCTTCGACAATTGTTTCTCCGGGTACAACAATTTTTCTTTTTTCTTCAGTCATTTTAATAATCGAAGAGAATAGTACATTTCTCTATCTTGATACAAAGAAAGGATATTTTTTGGGTTTTTAAATGTTTTGCTGATTACTCCCCAATTTCTTCAGCAATAGCAGAACCATGTGTAACTGAATTAATCTTATCATAAAAATCCATTAAAACTCCCGCAGGAACATTCATTACAACCTCCAAACTTCCGTCGTTTTTCCAATCTTCTTTTTCTTTATATGTTTTTACTACCCCATAAGCTTGCCCTGTAAACTGGGCAGGAATGGTCACTTTAATTTTCTTAGTTTGAACTTTTATTGGAAGAATCGGAGATATCTGAGAAAGGATTTCTTGAATCTGGTCTTCAACTGGAACATTTTTTATGTTTACATGTCCATCATGCAATGCTGATTTTATTCTTTCAGGAGTATGGGGATTTCCTGTTTTTGGATCAATCGCATTCACCACTAAATAATCTACAACTTGCGCAACTTTTTTATCTTGTTCTGCTTCTCGATGTTCTTGATTAACTAAAACTTCTCCGTGCTTGACAATTTCTTCTGCAATTTTCTGAATCTCTGTTGTTCCAAATGCATTTTCTAATTCTCCTTGAGGAGGGACATCTCCTTTTTTTGCGTCTGTAAAAACTTTCTCAAGTTCTAAAAAATTATTTCCCCCACTTCCTTTTCGAAACGCCAAAGCTAAATCCATATCAACCATAATTTCAAAATGTTTACCTGCTTTTTTTATTCGTGCAATTGTTTGTGTCATTTTAATTTTAATAAGAATGAATATTTAAATATTATTGTTTTCCCCCAAGATTATAATGTCCCCCATTACATCTTAAACAGGGGTCAGGAATAATCTCTAATGGTCCCACCCCGAACAAGGCTAACCTCACATCATTAAGATACTTTGGAGGAAGTTTATCACACACTTTCTTAACCTCCCCTCCTTCTGTTTTTTCGTATTCTTCTATTCTTTTAATTTTTCTTTCCCCCTCTTTTATTAACTCACAGGGGTTTGTATTTATTTCAACTCTTCAATCCCGTTCGCCTCTAATTTTTGGATTTTTTTATCCTTGTCAGAAATATAAACTAATTCAAATCTATCTAAACCAAATTCTTTCCCTTGAAGTTCTTTGAAGATATCTAAACTTAATTTTACTCCTTGTTTAATTGTTAAATCTTGTTTATACTGCTCTCTTAGTTTTTCTCGAATCTTTTCGTCGTTCTCTCCAATTGCATTTGCATGATAAGCAAAATAATTTCCAGTAACATCACTTGTAAATAACTCTGGTTTTTTTCCATTGAAACCTGCAACCATCACTGAGACTCCAAAAGGTCGAGCTCCTCCATATTGTGAAAATT
>CAZUQL010000040.1:0-5289 GCA_964622565.1 Candidatus Woesearchaeota archaeon
AGGTGTTTGATTTGGGAGGTTATCAACTAAATACCCGAGAGGGGGATAAACTTCATTCGGTTAACACATTTAAATCAAGGTGGGGAGGAGAAATCGTTTCATATCCGATTTATATAAAAAACCCATTAAGATGGATTGGAAGGAAGTTGATAAGGAGATTTAGATTTTTGTTTTTACTAAAGAAAAAAATTACTTCAGTTTTAGATAAATCTTTTTAAAAATTTCAAGATCATTTTTGTCAAAACTTTTGGTTAAAAATAAACATAGAAGATAGACTAAAAAGAAAAGGGAAAGTAAAAGAATTATTGTTGCGTTTGTTAGGGGAATTATCTTTCTTAATAACAAGATTAGAATCAGAGGGAACAACGAAGAGAGGAAGACTAATAACATTTTTCGTCTTAGGGGAATTATTGCAGATATTTTGTAAGACTGAATTACTGCGAGAGTTCCGAGGAGAATAAAAGAGAGTGAGGTGGAAAATGCTGCACCTTCTAAACCAAATTTAGGAACTAAAAAAATGTTTAAGACAAGATTAAATGTACAAACACCTAGAATGTTATAAAGAAGAGTTTTGGATTTGCCGAGGGAACTTAGAAGATTTATAGATATTTGAAAAAGCGAAAACGCGAAGAATCCTACAACGAGAATCTTAAGGGCAGTTGAAGCAACAATATATTCCGATCCAAAGAGTAAGTTCAAAAATGAGCCAGGAAAGATAAAGATAAGTAAAAAGATAGGAAGATTAACAATAAAAATCCATTTTCCAACCTGCTTGCTTAGTTCTCTTGAAACTGAAAATTCTCTCTTTGAATTATGTCTTGTAATAAGGGGAAAAAATAATTGCATAAACATTTCTGGAGCAAGCATTAAAAATAGTGCAATAGGTATGGCAGCGTTGTAAACCCCCACTGAAAACGTATCTTTAAAATATCCGATAGTGAAAGAGTCTACCCAATGTAAAAGATTTCCAATAATTCCGTAAAACATCAGGGGCCAAGAATAAGCAAAAACTCCTCTGAATGTTTTTTTATCTTCTGAAGAGATAGTGCTAGTTTTTTTAAGAGAAGAAGAAATAAAATAAACTGAGTAAAGGTAAGCAGATACAAGAAGAACAAGGGTAGAAAAAAGATAAGAAAGGGGGATTGAAGTTTGGCTAAATCCTAAATAGATGAAAATTCCTAAGAATACAACCTTTAAAATATTCTGGAAAATATTTAGTAAAAAAGAATAAACATTAATTCTTTCAAAAGCACGAATTAGGGCTAAAAATAAATTTGAAAACACCCAAAGGGGGATTAGGATACTAAAAATTTGAAGGAAGATAATCAGAGAGGGGTCTTTGAATATGGATTCAGATATCCAATTAGATAAAAAAAATAAAAATACCCCTCCTAAAATTCCGGATAAGATTGTTGTGAGGTAAGAATATTTCAATAAGAGTCTTATTCTGTGGAATTGTTTTTTTGCTCTAAATATTGGAACGTAACGCAATATTCCCTCTGTCAACCCAAATCCTGCAAATGCGACAACCCACCCTGCAATCATAAGGGACAAAGAAAAAACTCCATAGATTTCTGGACCATAAAATCTAGCAATAATTATTCTATAAAAATAAGTAAAGATTTTTGAAAAAACCAACCCCATAAAAACAATTATAGAGGATTTAGCAAGTAATCCTAATCCAAAACTAATTTCTTTTTCGGAGTTTGTAGGCATTTTCTATAAAGATTAGTTTTTTTAAGTTTAAAAAATCATAGATTGTGGATATTTTATCTAGTCTTTCTCCAGAATAAATTTCATAAAAAAGATCAAGAGTTAAATGAAATAAAACTCCGATAAAAATGAAATAAAAAATCTTCGAGAAGAAATATCCTGAACAAAGCAAGAGGATTAGAAATTCTATTCCATGTAGAAAATTAAAACCAATGTAAACTTTTCTTTGAAATGAAATTGAAAATTGATGAATAAGTTTTACTTGTTTCATGAACCAATTATAAGAATTTTTAAGATTAAAGTCTCTCTTTCTAATTAAGTAATAGATATAATGATCTACATCAATGAGAAAGGAAGAAAGGAAGATTAGAAAAAAAGCTTGCAAATTAATTTGAGGAAAAAATAAATATAATATTTCGGAGAAAATTAATCCAAGAAATATATGAAATTGGACGAACATTTTACTCCTCGATTTGCCCAATTATATCTGTAAATGCGGGACGAGTAATTAAAACTCCTACAGTGATTCCAATTAAAGTTGTGATTGCAAACCCCTTTAATAATCCTGCTCCTGCCCACATTAAAGGAATTAATGCAACTACTGCAGTAAGATATGCTCCGAGAATAATTCCAAATGCTCTTTTTAGTCTCTGTTTTACACTTAAGGAAGTGTTTTGTTTTGATTCGTCGATTACAATTATCTGACTATCAATCCCCGTACCAATTGTTGCTAATATCCCTGCAATACTTGGAAGGTCAAGATTCCAATTAATGAATGAAGCTATTCCTAGGATGATGATTATTTCAGATACACTGGTTAACAAAAGAGCCAATGAAGATTTTATTTTTTTGTATCTAAAAAAAACAACTAGTGCGACGAAGAATAATGCAACGACCCCGGCAAGAAAAATATATTTAACAAAGTCGCTTCCTAATTCAGAAGAAATGGTGTCTAGTTTTACAATTTCTAATTTGTATGGAAGGCTTCCTGTGATTAAAATTGTTTGGAGATGATTCATCTCTTGTTTAGAATTTTCAAATGCTTCTGATTCGGTAGTTCCTGAACCAGAACCTTGAATCTGAATCTGCGTTGTTGCTCTTCCTTTTAATCCCTCTGAAATCAAAAGACTATCCACTAAGATGTCGTCGAGATAAAGATCTAATTTTTCAGATAAGTAATTTCCTTGAGGAGTTTTGTTTATTGGAATTTCTTGGGTGATGCTTGCTTGCCTCTCAGCTGCAGTTTGGCTTAGATAGATTACAAATCTGAAGTTACAGAAATATTCTTCTGAACTCGCTTGTGAACAAGATTCAATTCCTGCACAAGTTGCGTCGTTTCTACAAACAGAAGTTATATCTTTATCCCCCCCAATAAATGCTATTTTGTCTCCTATTTTTGCTTCAAACTTTCCCTGTTGAGAGATTAAATCTTTTAGGTCTGTCTGGGTCGCTCCTGCAACTTCGACCAACATAAAATTATTTCCTCCTAAGTCTGAAACAGGAGTTATCTTTACATCTGCGATTCCATAAACATTTAGTCTGTTATTTGTAATTTGAATTAAATCAGAAATTTCAGAAGAAGTTAAATCTTGGTTCTCTGCTTTTACTAATGCTCTTGAACCTCCTGCTAAATCTAATCCCAACTTTAATCTCGTTTTTGGGATATCTGAAACAGTTATCTCTGGGAGGGAATTAGAGAATAAAACAAATTCTGAATCTTTTGTTTGGATAATTGTTTTTACTTCTCCGCTGTTGAAGTTTTTTTCTTGTAAAATTTTTGAGAAGTCCTCTAAAGAAGATACTTTCTTACTGTCGATTGAAGTGATAATCTGGCCGGCTCTTAAACCTTGATTATATGCAGTTGAATTAACTTCAACGCTCTTGATAATTACTCCTTTTTGAAAAAATGAGGGGGGCATTCCAAATATCAAAAGTAAAGATAAAAACAAAACAGATAAGAGTAAGATTATTTTCCAGGTGAATTTAATCATTTTCTCCTCCTTGCTTTTCTAAATAAAATCTCAAAATTGCAACATTCGTTATCCATGTATTGAGTATATCAAAGCACAATCCAATTGAAAGAACTATAAAAATTTGAGAAAGGACAACTGAGAAAGACTTAACAATAAAGAGTGCAGAAACAACTGCAAGTAAAGAGGTTAGGGTCATTGTAATTCCGGTTTTAAAAGAATTGTAAATTCTATGATTCAATGCTCCTTCACCTTTTCGTTTGAGTAGTCGGGTTGTAAGAAGAATATCTGTATCCACAGAATAACCAATTAACATTAAAAACGCAACAATCCCTGCACTGGAAATTTTTATTCCTAAAATGTTAACTAAAGTTAGAGTCATTAAGATATCTGCAAAGGCGGAGATGATTACTGCAAGAGAGGGAACAAATGAGCGAAATAATAAGAAAACAACAATCGCCATAAATATGAAAGCGAAGAAAACTGAAAGAAGTAATTGTTTGTAAAACCCTTGGCTAAGGGTAGAACCGGAAAATTCTAAACTGCTATTTTGCTCGTTTAATTCATAACCTAAATATTCTTCAAGAATTAATTTTGTAAGTTCTGGTTCAGATTTTGTTTGGATAATCAATGCTTTTTTTTCTTGAGTTACTAAATCCGAAATTTCTCGAAGATTTACCTCTTCAAGATTTTGTTCTAAAAAGGGTTTTATTTCTTCAACATTAAAACTTCCTTGGATAGTCATAGTTGTTCCACCAGTTAAAGAAATGTCTTTGTAAATGAAGTCGTCGTGAACAGAATAAAAGTAAAACATATATGAAAAAGAAAGGATGAACAAAATTGCAGGGATTAAAAATAAGGTTTTATAATTCTGATTATACCATTCTGTGAAGTTAGTTTTTTTCATGAATTTATAGAAGAAAGAAGGCTTTTAAAATTATTGGGATGGAAACATTTAGGTAACAGAAATGCGCGAGCCGGGATTCGAACCCGGATAATCTGCTTGGAAGGCAGAGAGTCTAGCCATTGACCTACCCACGCGTATAATAACTAAAAAAAGTGAAGTTTTAAAGTTTACGCCCAGGAAAGGATTTGAACCTTCGACCTACTGCTTAGGAGGCAGTCGCTCTATCCAAGCTGAGCTACCTGAGCATATATTTAAAAATAAAATCAAACTTTAAAAAATATGCTAATGAAGATATTAGGAATCATTGATATTATTGCAGGGATAATTTTTGTTTTTGGCCTTCAACAATATCTTTTTCATTGGATTTTAATTTTGGGGGGAATTGTGTTTCTAATCAAATCTACAGTTGGAATGTACAAAGATTTTGCAAGTTGGGTTGACTTGTCGGGGGGGTTAATCTTTTTCTTAGCAATTTTCGTTAGTGTTCCGTCTTGGGTTAGTTTAGCTCTTGGAATTTTTATCGGCCAAAAAGGAATTTATAGTTTGTTCTGATTAAGTGCAAATTCGAAATATTTAAGAGGGATTGAATTATTCTATGGTTAGTATGCGGGTGTGCCGGAGTGGTCAAACGGGGCAGACTCAAAATCTGTTGGCTTATGCCTGCGAAGGTTCGAACCCTTTCACCCGCATAATTTCTTT
>CAZUQL010000041.1:0-5170 GCA_964622565.1 Candidatus Woesearchaeota archaeon
ATATTATCAAAACAAATTCTTCTTTCTGTTAAATCATAAGTCAATCTGAAATCCAAAGAACAGTTTCCAGAAGAATATTGAACATCTCCAGTATTATTTATTGAAATATTTCCAATATGAGTATTTTGGTCCCATCCCGCTGCAGCACCCAGAGCAGAAGTTACGATCCAATCACAATCCCAATAGGAAACTAAAGTATAGTTTGAAGAAAATCCTCCTGCACCAATTGTGTCATTCATCCAAATCCGATAAGTAATATTATCTTCATAACTCGGCAAAGTAAACGACGCATTCAACCAAGTATATCTTCCTTTAACAGTAAAGTTTTCCATTGTAGTATTTTCCCAATTATTTGAAGTTTCTGTTGAATTAATCCATTGAAGAATTGCAGAATCAAAATTAGATTCAGTATCAGAAACATTCAAAAAGATTACAACTTCAACATTTGGATCAATAGAGTTGTTTAAGCTTGGAGTTTGCGAAATTGTCGAAACAATTGGCGCAGAATTTCCAGATAAAGTTCTGGTTTCTGAATAGTTTAAATTTCCTGCTTTATCTAAAACCGAGACATTGTAAAGAACAGAGTCTGTTGAATACGGCAAACGAGTTTCATTAACAATTAAATTAAAAAAATTCATATCCAAATCTGTCGACGTCAAATTAAACAGAGTTGTGCTTGAATTTAGTTCTTCTGAATAAAGCAAAGAATAATTATTTTCTTGTTGATAATATTTTCTAACATTTGAATAATACAACTGCTTAATTTCATCTGCATCTAAAGAACGATTAAAAACCATAACGTCGTCAATTGAACCATTGAAGGTATAAGGTGCAGATAAATCCATATTGTGTGCTCCAATAAATAATGAATCCGAATTAGCTAAGATATCTCCAGAAGCTACTTCAGAATCTTCCTCAACCCCATCAATATATAAATTAACCAATGAACCATTATAATTCACTGCAACATTATGCCATTTATTATCATTTAATCTTGTTGTTGAAACTACTTGCTCCCAAGTTCCACCAATTCTCATATAGGAAGAAACGAGTCTATTATCTCCATCCGCCAAGTAAAGACCATACCCCCGCCCAACACCCGGATTATCCTTTGTCACAATTCCCTTTGCTGCTGAACCAGTAACATTATATTTAATCCAAGAACTCAATGTAATTAATTCTCCTGTAAGATTCAAACTATCACTTATTGAACAATTAACATACTCCCCACTCCCATTCAAACCAAGCCCTCCTCCATATCTCCCCCCAGTTAAATTAATCTCATCTCCGTCTCCTGTAATAGTTCCATTATTCCCATAACCAGAATAATCAACAACATAGGTTCCATTTTCGTCGTAATTTGAATTATTTTCAAAACTCATAAACAAAACTAATCCCTCCAACAGCGAAGAAACATTTTTCAAATCATAAGTTGAAGAATAACTTGAATTTCGCTTCAAATGCAAACTTCCATTCCAATAATACGAAACATTTGCTAAATTAGTTTCATTAATTGAAACATTCAAAATAACATTTCCTGAAGCACCGGAGTTATTTGAAGGAGTTGGATTTTGAAAATCAACTTGAGGATAAGTATTATCAATTATCAAAGTATAGTTTGAAGTTGTAAATAAATTTCCAGCATAATCATAAATCTCATAAAACCAAGTATAAACTCCTTCAACAACAGTAACCACGACCCCAACTGAAGCAGACGCAACACCTTGTGTAAAACCAGATACAACCGAAGAATTAAATAAATCTCCAGTTGAGTTAAAAATATTCAGCGTCGCATTTAAAATTCCAGACAAAGCATCTGCAATTGTTGCTGTAAAATTAAAAGACCAATTTGACGAAAAAATATTATCTAAAGGATTAGTCAGCGACCCTGACGGCGCAGTTGTATCATAAATAAAAATTCTAGTTGCAGTAAAATTAACATTATTCTGAGTATCATTTACAGTTACATTAAAATAATAAGTTTTATCTGCAGTCAAATCAGTCCAGTTAATTGTTCTAGTTCCGTCAGTAAAATCAGTCCGATTCACTAATGCAGTTGAATTCCAAAGTTCAAAAGTTACAGTGTCCTCAAAAAGTTCTGTAACAGAGACATTCACAAAAATAGAGTCCTGGGAGTTTGAAACAGAAAAGTTATCTTGCGTAGGAAAGGTAAAATTAATCAGAGGATAGACTAGATCTACCGCCCTTGCAGATGCACTATAAAGTAAAGGAGTATAAAAAAATGTAGAGGCATTTCCTGACTCAAATAAATAATCAGTAAAAATATTTGTTGAAGTTGAATTTATTAAAAACGCATTTTGTCCTGAAACCTCTTGATAATCCGCCATCTCAAATTTCGCTCTTCCTTTATTATAAAGTTCCTTAATTTCATAAGCACTTAAACTTCTATTGAAAATCATAACTTCATCTATTGAACCATTAAAAGAATTTGCTCCTGCACCTCCGAGTGTAACATTTCTAGAAAAATCCCTATCCACGACCCCGAGGGTGAGGTTTTTATGATCCACAATTACTCCATCTAAGTAAAATTTTAAAGAGGCAGTAGAGGGACTATCTGCTAAAGTTCCAACCATAAAATGCCATTTTCCATCTAATGCAGCAGCAGAGGTTTGTGCACGAGCCTGAAAGTAGTCAGTTTGATTACGAGTTAAAATACCCAAGAACTGATAAGAAGGAAAGCCCAGCCCCCAACAAGTTCCAGGAGCATAATCTTGACAATTCCCAAAAATTTGTTGCCACGCCCCATAACTCGGCCCATCAATTCTAACCCACGATGCTAAAGTAAGATTTCCAGTAATATTTAAGTTCTGCTGTGAATAAGGAATTGTGAAAAAATTTGCACTAGACGACGCTACTTCAAAAGAACCACCGTAAACTCCAGAAGAATTCCAAATTGAGGAAGTCCCACTTCCATTATTTCCATTTCCTGAAAAATCATAAATCCAAGTTTCAGATTCTCCATAAACAGAATTATTATCTAAATGCCAATAAGCAACTAAACCATTAGTTGTTGAGTTAACAAATGCATTTCCTGCTCCTGTCCCGTCGTTACTTCCTTTTTTATCTGCGAAACTCCTATCAAATCCCCACCAGTTTACTAAATTGGGATCTTCATAATAACCAATATCTCTTCCCAAGGTATACAAATGTTTTATCTCAGAAGAAGTTAAACTTCTGTTAAAAATCATCACCTCATCCATTGTTCCATTAAACTGCCAATTTGCAACAGGGTAACTTGTACCAATATAAATGGGAACATCTTCACTCGTTCTTATTCCTCCTGCACAGGGAGTCGGTGAACCAAGAGGAACCGCAGAGTCCATCTCCCCATCAATAAATAATCTAAACTCTGTATTATTTGCTCTAAAACAAACATGATGCCATTGATTATCATTCAGACCAGTTCTCGAAGAAGTAATCTGGTCTCCACTACTCCCATCTGCACAACCATATTGGGCTAAAATCTTCCCACAACTTCCCTCTAAACCCGAATACATTTCAAGTTCTTTAATATTCCAACTTGCAGCATTTGACTGAGTTAAAAATCCCCCATTAGATTCACAATCCGGCCTTTCGTTAATCCACATACACCAAGTTCCATTTGCAATGTCATTATCTGTTGCAGTCATCCAATCTCCCACACCATCTAACTCCAACCAATGCTCTCCTAAATCATAATCCTTATACCCCTTTGTCTCATCCCAATACCCCACAGACGCACTCAAATTAGAACTTCCTTCTGATTCATAATTTGAAGTAACATTAACCTGTGTGTAACCTGAAGTTATACTTTTTTGAGAAACTATCTCCTGACCTGCTTTCTTAAATCTATCTGACTGATTATTATAAATCTCCAATATCTGTGCATCTGTCAAAGAAGTATTAAATATCATTACCTCATCAAGAGAACCATTGAAATCATTTGCAAGCACCTTATCAACTCCAATATAAACCGGATCTGAAGAATCAATTCCTCCTGATGAAGTAGGAGTGTTTGTTTGTTTTACACCATCAACATAAAGCAACATTGTCCCATTCCCCAATCTTGTTCCAACAACATGTTGCCAATCTCTAGTCGCAGCATCATCACTAGAAAATCCAATATTACCCCCTGCAGCCCAAGTATAAAAATACCATTTTGAGGTTGTCAATCCAAAATTATAACCTTGTCCACTATATGTATAAACAATTTTTCCATCTACATTTGCTGCAGTCGGCTTTGCCCAAACTGAAAAAGTAAAAGCCCCAGTAAAATCAAATAAATCATTATTTAAAATTTTTACATAATCATTAACCCCATCAAGATTCAAATTATCATCATAAAGTTCAGTTGTATTTTTTCCAGAATATGCATTTCCATTATAAGTTCCATGATTATTATTTCCAGAAAAATCATAAGCAGTTGAATTATCATCTGCATCAAAACTATAATACGCAACCAAAGAATCCCACGGAGCCAAATCTGAGATTTCCAAATGCGTAAAATTCACCGCCTTTGAACAGTTCTCGCATCTCAAATTTTTTAAATAATAATCCAAAGCAGTTGAGTAATAATCTTCTTCTCCAATAACTTGAAAACTAACTTGGGCCATTCCCAAATTTCCTGAGGTATCATTTACATATGCTGTTAAAATATAATTCCCGTCAGCAAGCGACCTTATAGAATCATTTGAAGTAATATTTGTCACATTTCCATTATAAGTAAACCAATAAGTATCAATCCCCCCAACATCAGTTGCTGAAAAATTAATTGAAACATTTGTAGTTAAATTAGTTCCATAAAGATAATACTTTTTTCCAGAAGGAGGCGAAGAAACTGTAACAGCCGGCGCAGTTTTATCTGAAACTAAAACATAAAAAATTGTTGAATTCAAATTATTTGAAGTATCGTTAATAGTAATATTAATCCAATAAGTTCCTAAATTCAAATCAGTGTTATTTGTTAAGTAACCTGAAGCATTAATTTTAAAATTAGTAGTATCATTCACAGAATAATTATCTAACGCTGTTTCATCTGTAGCATTAATATCTAAATCCAAGCTTTCTAATTTATACTCGTAAGTTTGATTTCCAGGAATTTCCTCAAATGACGGCGCAATTGTATCTCCCACCGCAGGCGCATCCCCAATATAAACAGTCCTCTCACCGG
>CAZUQL010000042.1:0-5126 GCA_964622565.1 Candidatus Woesearchaeota archaeon
TAAAGAAGGAAGAATAAGAAAAAATCTTGCAGGTAAGAGAGTTAATTATTCTGCACGAACTGTAATTTCTCCAGATCCTTATTTAGATATTAATGAAGTAGGAGTTCCTTATGAAATTGCAGAGATTGTAACTTATGCTGAAACAGTTACTGATTTGAACATTAAAAAATTAAAAGAATTAATTAAACAAGGAAATAAATATCCTGGAGCAAACTATATTATACGACCCGATGGAAAAAGAAAAAAGATTTCTGAAGAATTAAAAGAAGAAATAATTAATGAAATTGTTCCAGGTTATAAAGTTGAAAGACATTTAATGGATGGGGATATTGTTTTGTTTAACCGTCATCCTTCACTTCATAGAGGAAGTTTGATGGCTCATTATGTTAAGGTTCTTCCAGGTAAAACATTTAGATTACATCCTGCAGTTGCATTTCCTTATAATGCAGATTACGACGGTGATGAAATGAATATTCACTCTCCTCAAACAGAGGAAGCGAGATCAGAAGCAAAAACACTTTTGAATATTAAATCAAATTTGATCTCTCCAAAAAATAATTCGAATATGGTTGGAAATGTTAAGGATGCAATTACAGGAGGATATTTGCTTGGGAAAGCAGAACTTTCTAAAGAAGAAGCAGATCAATTAATTTTCCAAACTGGAAAAATTCCTAATTTTTCAAAAAAACATTTGACTGGAAAAGAAGTTCTTTCAGAGCTACTTCCAAAAGGAATAAGTTATTCTCAAAAATCTAAATCTTGTTTAGGAAAAGATTGTAAGTATTATGATGCTTGTAAAAAAAGTAAGTGTCCTAATGATGCCTATCTTCATATTGATAAAGGTAATTTTGAAAGTGGAATTGTGGATGAAAATACTTTTGGAGTTGAAGAAGGAAAATTAGTTAAGGAATTAGATAGACAAGTTGGAAGGGATGTTACTTTTGAAACTTTGAAAAGAATTTTTACATTAGGAACAGGTTATTTGACTAATCGGGGAATTAGTGTTTCTGTAAATGATTTTGATTTGGATAAATCTGTTGTGGAGTTAAGTAATGAAGTAATTAAAAAATCAGAGCAAAGAGTTCAAGAAATAATTGGAGAATATAATAATAATACGTTGGAAATTATTCCGGGAAAAACAAATGAGCAATCAAGAGAGATTAAGATTATACAAGTTCTTAATGAAGTTAGAACAAAGATTGGACAGATTGTTAAGAAACGGTTCCCTTCGACAAATCCAGTGGATCATATGATTAAATCAGGGGGAGGAGGTAACATGTTGAATATTACTCAGATGGCATGTTGTGTTGGTCAGCAAGCTTTGAGTGGACGAAGAATCGATATTGGATTTACAGATAGAACTTTATCTTTCTTTAAAAAAGGAGATTTGTCTCCAGAATCAAAAGGGTTTATTAAAAGTTCTTTTATTAAGGGGTTAAGACCAGATGAATTTTTCTTCGGAGCAGTTACTGGAAGGGATTCACTTATGGATACTGCTCTTCGAACACCGAAGTCAGGTTATCTTTATAGAAGATTAGCAAATGCTCTTCAAGATTTGAGAGTTGAATATGATGGAACTGTGAGGGATAGTAATAATAGCATTATTGAATTTAAGTTTGGAGGAGATGGATTGGATGTTTCTAAACTTCATCTTAATGAAGCAATTGATTCTGGTGAAGCAATTGGAATTGTCACTGCACAATCTTTTGGTGAAAGCTCAACACAGATGGTTTTGAATACTTTCCATATGGCGGGAGTTGCAGAAATGCAGGTTACAACAGGTCTTCCTAGAATTATTGAAATTTTTGATGCTAGAAAAACTCCTTCATCTCCAAAGATGGAAATTTATTTGAATTCAAAATACAACGATGAGAAAAACGCAAAGAGTTTTGCTGAGAGAATTAAGGAAGTTATGTTAGAGGAAATATCTTCAGAGATTTCTTTGAACTTTACAGATAAGACTATTGAAGTTGAAATGAACGAACAAGTTTTGAAAAGAATTAATCTTAAACCAGAAAAAATAATCGAGACTTTAAGAGATAAAGGGTATAAGGCTAAAATTTCTGGAACTAAAATAAAAATAGTTGATTTAGATGTTGGATTTAAAGAGCTATATCAATTAAAAGAAAAATTAAGAAAAGTTATTGTTTCAGGACTTAAAGGAATTAAACAGATTTTGGTTGTGAAACGAGATAGAGATTTTGTTATTCTAACTCTTGGAACAAATCTTAAATCCATCTTTGGGTGTCGAGAAGTTAATCCAGATAAAACTGTTTCAAATGATCTTCATGAATTTGCAGCAGTCTTAGGAATTGAAGCAGGAAGAGAATTAATTATTAAAGAAATTAAAGAAGTAATAAATTCCCAAGGATTAGATATTAATGAGCGACATTTAGAATTAATTGCTGACGCTATGTGTAATACTGGAACTGTTCGGGGAGTTACAAGAATGGGGATCATTGCTCAGAAAGCTTCTATTTTAGCAAGAGCAACTTTTGAAACTCCTGTAAAACATTTTGTTAACTCAACAATTAAAGGGACAAAAGATCACTTAACTAGTGTTGTTGAAAATGTAATCTTGAATCAACCAGTGCCTGTTGGAACAGGACTTCCAGGATTATTAGTTAAAGTTATTGGTCCATTAGTAAAAAGAGAGGAAGAAAAAAAGACTGCTTCAAAGGCAAGCGTCAAAAAAGCGAAAAGCTGATAGGAAAGTTTATAAATTCTATTTTCGACGACGATATAACATGGTTAAAGTAATTTCAATGCAGGATATGAGGTATTTAAATTTGTTTCAAAATACGACTCGTATTCCTACAAAATATGTTTTTAGTTATAATAACACTTTATTTTTTTGTGTCCCAAAAAATCAAATTTCTCAAGCAGTTGGAGAAAGAGGAAGTCATATTAAAAGACTCTGTGAAGTTTTGAGAAGAAAAATTAAGGTGATTCCAATTCCAAATGATAAAACAATTAAACAATTTGTTTCTTCAATTGTGGAACCTGTTGAATTTAAGGAATTAGAAACAACTAATGAAGAAGTTTTGTTAACTGCAGGGAGCTCAAGTAAAGCTGCTTTAATTGGAAGAAATAAGCGAAGACTTTTAGAAATGCAAAAAATAGTTTTAGATTTTTTTAATAAAGATTTTAAAATTATTTGAAACCAACAACTTTAAAAACTAATTTTATTGTTAAACTATATTAAAATGGGATTAATGAATGCAATTAAGAAGCTGAAAATTCGGAAGAAGTTCCGATGGAAAGATAGGGCATATAAAGTGAAAACTTTGAATCTTTATGCTAAATCCGATCCTCTTGAAGGGGCTAATCAAGCAAAAGGAATTGTTCTGTCGAAGATTCAAAAAGAAGCAAAACAGCCAAACTCAGCGATGAGAAAATGTTGTAAAGTTCAGCTTACTAAAAATGGACGACAGGTTACAGCGTTTATTCCTGGAAACCTTGCACAGAAGTTTATAGACGAGCACGATGAGGTTATGATTGAAAGAATTGGCGGAAAGCAAGGAAGGAGTAAAGGAGATATTCCCGGAGTTAGATTTAAAATAATTAAAGTAAATGATCAGCCACTTCATAGACTATGGAGAGGACAGATTGAAAAAGGTAGACGGTAATGATAAATATGAATGTTTATTCAAGACCTTTAGGAATTTATTTAAAATTTTTAGACTTAGTTGAGAAGGCGGGTTTTATATCCCCTTATGATACTGTAAGAAGAATTCTTCACTCTGGAAGATTAGAGAAAAAAGTTGAGGGGAGTTTAGATTAAAATGGTGGAACAAGAACCTCAAAAACTGAATTTTAAATTATTTGGAATGTATGATGTTTCTGAAATTAAGGTTGAAGATCCTGGTTTGAGATGTTCAATAAATCTTGATGCGAGGTTAATGTTAAAATCGCAGGGACGAAATTCAAAATCCAAAGTTGGAAGATTTAAAACAAATGTTGTTGAGAGATTTATTAATAAAATTTCAAATGCAGGTCATCGAGGTAAAAAACATAAACTTGAAGTTGGACATGCAACAGGAAAGTTTGAGAAAAATGCGAAAATTCTTTTAGAAGCTTTTAAAATTATAGAAAAGAAAACTGGAAAAAACCCTATTGCGGTTCTGGTTAAAGCAATTGAAAACTCTTCTCCAAGAGATGAAGTTACTGTTATTGAATATGGGGGAGCAAGATATCCCCAAGCTATTGATGTTTCGCCCTTGCGAAGATTAAATCTTTCTTTAAAATGGTTGGTTCATGGATCTTCAGATAAGGCTTTTGGAAAAAAGAAATCTTTTGCTCAAGCTTTGGCCGATGAGATTATAATGGCTTCTGAAGAAAGTGGGGATAGCTTTGCAGTTAAAAGAAAGAAAGAAGCAGAAGCTCAAGCAGACTCGGCTCGATAAGTAGATACTCCAAAACATAAATTCTTAAAAAATAATTTTCCTAATTGGTTTAATGAGTCATAAAAAATCTGGTAGAACAACATTAATTTCTCCTCATAGGGCACATAATTTTCCTACTTGTGCAGTTAGTTTACTTTCCATGTTGGAGGGATTACCTGGAGTAGATTATGTTAAAACCGGGGGTTATATTCCCTCTTCCCCCCCACGGAGAAATGGAAATTCAGAAATAAAGTATCACTGGTATGATGAAGGAACAAGAACAATGAAGGTTTGTTTCTTTGCTGGAGAATTTAGAGGAGATTTGTTTATTGTTCACTATCCTCAAGGAAAAAGATCTTTTTTTGAAGCTATTTTCCCTCTTTTAAAATCCTAACTTCTTTGTTCTATCTTCTTAAAATTGACTATTAATTTAAATTTTTAGGCAAAGTTTTTTAAAGCATTTTTTCAATTAATTATTATTCTAAAATCTATTTAGACATCAAATGGCAGAAAAAGAAACAAGTTTGCAAAAAATTAAGCGGTTGGTTTCAAACCAAGCAACAATTAGAAATGTTGCAACTAGTGCGCACATTCATCATGGTAAAACTGCGTTTACAGATAATCTTTTAGCTGCAGCAGGAATGATGGCCTCTAAAAACGCAGGAGATTTAGAGGGTGGAATGGCAACATGGCAACATTCAGATGAACAAGAAAGATTGATGACTGTAGACGCTGCAAATG
>CAZUQL010000043.1:0-5091 GCA_964622565.1 Candidatus Woesearchaeota archaeon
CCTTTCTATAAAAAGATTCATAATGCCTTTCTGTTTACATAAAAATATTTTTTGTGAATTAACATTTATTTCATTTAAACTCATTGGAGCTATCCCCCCCGAGAGTATTGTTTTTTTGTAAATCCCATAAAAAACTTTCAGTTCCTTCCTTTCTATCTCCCCAAAACTTAAATTTTCTTTTTCTGCTCTCTTAACTCCCCACCTTGCATCTTTATCTAAACTATTCCAAAGTTCTTCCTCTGATTTAGTTAAATCAATAATAATTGTTGTTTGAAAATCTTTAAATCCTTTCCACATTCAATTAAGGATATTTCACCCTTTATTTATTTTCCTCCAAATCGACTTAGTCGAATATAATAGGTTCCTGGTTGGGATATAACCTGTTTCATAATTTTTTGAACTTCTTTCTTTGTCTTTGGAGTTAAAACTTTCAGGTTTGGAATCGTCTTTAAAATTTCCTCATCTCCAAATGCATAATGGCTAATTCCTTGATTTGTATATTCTTCATTAATTCCTACTCCTACCAGAATCACATGCTGTTTCATACTCCCTAGCATTCTGATTTGTTCAAGGGCCCTAAAAACTAAAAAATTGTTAATGGTGTAAACAACTGGAATCTTCCCCTCAAGAGCCATCCCCGTAGACATACTTACTGCATTTTGCTCTGCAATTCCCACATTCAGAAATCTCTTGGGATACTTTTGTTGAAACTCCTCTAACACTCCAAAACCCACGTCCCCGCACAACAAAAAAATTTTATCTTCTTCCGCCGCTAATTCTTTTAAGGTTTCAATAAATGCCCTTCTCATTTCAAGTCCTCCTTAGTTAATTTCTCATAATGGCTATTTAGTTGATTCTCCATTCGTTTAACCCCCCTACCCTTTATTGTCCTTGCTAAAATTACTCTTGGATTTTTAGATTTTGGGTTTATACATTTTATTAATTCATTACATTCATGCCCATTACACTCTCTAACTTCCCATCCAAAAGCATTAAACTTCCTCCCGATCTTCCTTGAAGATTCTTTAAATCCTTGAAATCCATTGCAGTCCACAATTGCGATCAAATTATTTTGCCGAAGCTCTGAAGCCAATCTTGCTGTTTCCCAAACTGAACCCTCTTCGCATTCTCCATCCCCAAGTAAAACAAAAATGTTTTTATCTGGACTTGCAAATGCCATCCCCAATCCAATTCCAAGACCATGACCAAGACTTCCTGTAGTTGCCTCTATTCCAAAATCTTTATTTATTGACGGATGTTCTTCCAGTTTTAGCATCTTTTCTGTAGAAAGAATATTCTTTTCATTTAGAGTAACATAGAGCGCCGGAGCGGCGTGACCCTTACTTAGAATAAATTTATCTTCGGGTTTCATTAGATGATAATAGAGAGAAGTTAAAATTTCTATAATGCTCATACTGCTTCCAACATGTCCCCACCCCTGTTTTTCATGATATTCTAATGTTTTTCTTCGTATAGTCTTGCTCTTTTCGGATAGATCCATGATAAATCTCTATCTGCGTTCTTTTTAAGGTTTATTGAGGAGAAGTATATATTTAGTATTCATCAAATTCAGATTTTTTCTCATATGAAAATCATAAATCTCGGTGAGAGCATGTTTAAGAACAGAGAAGATAGAATTCCATAATTTTTTAAATAAGAGAATCTTTTTAAAGATTATCCTTCTAAAGAAGATATGACCGAATATCTAACAACAAAAAAAATTTCAGTAGTAGTCATTTGTTATAAAGATGAAGGGAATATTGAAGCACTTTATAAAAGGCTTTTAAAAGTGTTAAAGGAGACAACTCCCAGCTATGAAATCATTTACGTTAATGATGCAAGTCCTGATACTTCTGGAAAGATACTTGAGAGATTGGCTTCAAAAGATAAAAATTTAACTGTACTCACTCACGCCAGGAATTTTGGAGCACAAGCAGCCTTCACAAGTGGGATGATTCAAGCAAGTGGAGATGCAGTGGTTTTAATGGACGGAGATTTACAAGACCCTCCAGAATTAATTTCTAAGTTTATCGAACAATGGAAAAAAGGGTATAAGGTGGTTTATGGAACAAGGCAACAAAGAGAAAAGAGTATGGGCGCAATTAAACAGTGGCTTTATCATCAATTTTATGTTTGTTTTGATAAATATTCTTATCTAAAAATTCCTATGGATGCTGGAGACTTTTCTTTGATGGATAGAGTAGTTGTTGATCAGATAAATTCTCTCCCTGAAAGAGATAGATTTATTCGAGGTTTAAGAGCATGGGTAGGATTTAAGAATATCGGAATTCCTTATGTGCGACCAGAGCGTTATGATGGGAGGCCTTCTGTTTCTACAAAAGGGTTAATTAGCGCATTTAAATGGGCAAGATTAGCTATTTTCGGATTTTCCTACGAGCCCCTTGAGTTTATTACAAAAGTTGCGATCTATTCTACTGGAATTTCTATCCTAGGAATACTATTCTATTTAGTTTCTTATTTTGTTAAGGGGGCCCCCCAAGGATTTTCAACAATTATAATTCTCATCCTTCTTTTTGCTTCGCTGAATTTTTTAATCCTCAGTATCATTGGCTATTACATTGGAAGGATATTTGAAGAAGTTAAATCAAGAAAAAAATATGTTATTGAAGAGATATTAAATAACCACCGAGATCAATCTATAGATGAGATACATTCCTAAAATGAAGATTTTAATTACCGGAGTTTCTTCTGGAATCGGCAACGCTTTAGCAAAAAAATTTCTCCAAGAGGGGCATTCTGTTTTTGGAGTTGCAAGGAGGGAAGAGATTCTTAAAAGTTTAGAACAAACCTATCCAAACTTTTTTTTCAAATCTGGAGATGTTGGGGATAGAAAGTTTATTCTAGAATTAGGTAAGAAACTTAATAACCTAAATTTTGTTCCAGATGTTATTGTTCTAGGAGCCGGAGTCCAATTAGACGATGCTCTGCCTAAGTATAATTCAGAACTCTCTAAGAAAATGTTTAACACAAATGTTTTTGGTGTTTTAAATTTTATTGACCTCTTTTTAGAAAAATTTTTAGATCAAAAAAAAGGGCATTTCATCGTTCTTTCTTCTATTTCTGCATTTAAGCCCCATAGAGAGAGCGTAACTTACCCTGCCACAAAATCAGCAATATCCATGTCCTTTAAGGGATTTAATCTTCATTATAAAAAGAGAGGAGTTATTTTTTCAAATATTTATTTAGGGCCCATTGATACACAAATGTGGAAAGGAAAAAAGTCTTTTTTAGTTACAAGTCCAGAGAAGATAGCAGAGAGAATAAAAAAGGTAATTTACTCTAAAAAAGAAAATTATTATCTTCCTTTTTTTTCTACAACTGTCTCCAGGATGAGTAAGTTAATTCCAAGTAGATTATACTCTTATTTAAGTGAAAAATTATTGAAATAAATATGGATTAATAATTTCTCGCAATAACAAAAAAGTTTCCTGGTCTTATTGAAATCTTCACACTTTCTAATTTTAACATTTTCAAAAAACTTACTAATTTACTTTTTATTACCTCTGGAATTGGAGAAAAATTAATCCAATAGCCTAAACTATATGTGTTGCTAGATGAACCAATTTCTAATATTTTAAATTTATTTTTTGTCAAAAGATTAGAAATTGTTTTTTTACTAAATAAATGAGTGTGTTCAATATCAAAGATTGGACTTCTCTCCCCCATAATTTTTGCAGACAAAGAATTTACATTATGGCTTATGCAAATTAATACCCCCCCTGTTTTTAGAAATTTCTTACAAATCTTTATAACCTCCTCTGGATTTTCAATGTGGTCTAATACCTGAAAAAGAGTTATAACATCAAAGTACCCTTCACTGAATTGTTCTGGTTTAAGTATCTCTTCGATAATTATTTTCTTTAAGTGAGGTTTAGCAGAGATTACTGCATGATGGCTTGGTTCAATTCCCCAAACATCCCGATATTCCTGAACTATTGCTTCTTCTAAAAAAAATCCATTCCCTGTTCCAATATCTAATAGTCTTTTTGGTTTCTTTAAATACTTCAAAGCAAGCTTAAGATAATTTCCGTATGATTTCTTTAAATTTTCTTCTTCAGCTCCATAATTATACTTGCTTTCCTTATAGAGTTTTTCTGTAATAATTGGGTTTAGGAGGGGATTCATATAAACCATTCCGCAATTTTCGCATTTTACAATCGTATTATGCTCATAACATTTCTTCCCTCTTTTTCTTCGAGCAGAGAAAAGTCCGCTACCCAACTCTTCAATAGCGTAATTCCTTTTGTATTTTATTTTAAAATTATTCTTTCCACAAAGGGGGCAATTACGGATTATCCACGTTTTCATTTTAGACAGATCTCATACGGAGATTGTTTTCCTTGAGAGAGTTTATATTTACTTGTTTCTAAAACTATCCTTCCAGAACAATTTACATCTAAATCAATTATATTAGTCTCTTTTAGAAAATCTACCTCTTTTCCAGAATAATATTTTAAAACACTTGCAGAGAACATGTCGTTGCAGATAAATGTCCCATTTAAATTTTGGATTTTTGTTCCTACTATCCGGAGCTCATCATCCTGGGTCTTAAATTTATAGCTAGTTGCCACACTAGTAACAATAGATAATAAGCAGAATAAGATAACAATTAAACATAAAACGTTCTTTTTAACTCCCTTAGTTTTTTCTATTACTCTAATCCCAAAAGAGAATAAAATGAAATAAAATGAAAATAAATATCTCCCAAAATCACAATATGCATGATGATAAATAAAAAAAGTCCACATAATAGATAAAACTAGAGTTGGAAGAATAAGGATAATCCACCGAAAATATTCTCTTCCATATTTTAAAATTCCTTCTAAAATCAAAAAAGATAAGATTGCCCCACAAATTAAGAACCCAAAATAGTAAACTCTTGAAGCAACTAAAAAGACTCCGCTGTAATTTAATTTTTCTAGGGGAGGAATTCTATAGAAGTATTCAAGTGTCTTAAAAGAGAGATAAGCAACATTTGTAGGAAGAGAAATAAATTGATTATTAGAAAGAGAATCAGCAACCCCGGTTCCAACACTCAACATATTCCCATAAAGAATTTGATTCTTAATA
>CAZUQL010000044.1:0-5081 GCA_964622565.1 Candidatus Woesearchaeota archaeon
TTTCTTTTAAGAAAAGAGATTCTAAAATATTAAAATTAGAAACAGAAATTTTAGATTTAAAAAAAGAAATTGTTTGCAGAAAAGAAGTTGAATTAATGATTAGAGAATATATTATTAAGTCCGAACCAAAGTCCGAACCAAAGTCCGAACCGAACCAATCGAACTACGAAAGGGTAATTGTCAAGAGAGCAATAAAAACACGCCCAGATGCCCTTAAACAAGCAATTAAAGGGCTTTTAGAAAAGGGATTAAGGACGACAGATATATTTAAATTAATTGTAGAAGAAAAGAAGATAATTTCTAAAACTCAATTCTATCATTATCTTTCTTTAGTTAAGTCCGAACTCCGAACCCCTGTCCGAACTGAACTCCGAACCAAACCAAAAAACACTCTTTAGAAAATATTATAAAATCTAATTTCTTTATGAAATCATGCCAAATAAAAACTATGTTAAAGGAAGAAGAAAAGAATATGGAGTTTGTGATAAATTAAAAGAAGAGGGTTTTGATATTGCTCAGCGTTCTTCTGGATCTCACAGCCCCATAGATGTTTTTGGAATTGACATTAAAAATAAAGTTATAAGATTAATTCAAGTTAAGGCGGGTTTGCTTTCTTCAAGCGAACAACAGAAAATATATGAAGATAATAAAGATTTAAAGGGAATGTTTGAAGTTGAGTTTGATATTATAAATTAACTTTATAGACGCTGTTTTGTGTTTTTCTCTTAAATAATTGCTCTTATAAGCCTCGCTGTTGCATTTAAATTTAAAAGTTGAATACTACATTAACTCTTTTTTAGGTGTTATAGACGCTGAATAAGAAAAAGTGCTTAAAACCCTTAACCTTTGTTTCTTATGGAAACTTTATGGCCATAACCTTTTTTATTATTCTCTCTTCGCTGTTGGTTAATCGGGTTAGATCTCTCCTGGTTGCAAGGAGCAGAGATATTTTTGACCTAAATTGAGAGTGGAAATAATAAAAAATAAAGCATATCATTTAATATATATTTTAGAGTATCTATTTCAAAGGGAAATTAAAAGTTATTCGGTAATAGAAAGGTTTAAATACTACCCCCGCCTGTGTTATACATGGAACACACTTTAATTAAAGGATTTAGAAAGGTATGTCCTCACTGCGGGAAGATCATTGAAAGTTTATCTGCAAATGTTGTTAAGCATAATTATGAAGAACATCTTAGAACTTGCAAAATTAGAAAAGAAATAAAATTAAATGGAGTGAAAAAATGATTACCTTAAATCTTTTTGTTAATATTTGTTTGGGTTTAACACTTACACTTTTCATAATTAAATTTGCAAAAGGTGTTTTCAAATGGTAGAAGAAAATAAAATTATAATGTCTGCTCCAAGAATTACTTTAAAGAGAACAAGTATTAAAAAAAAATGTGGTTGGGATATTGCTTCTTCAAGTTCAGATGATAAAGCAGAATTAAAAAAAATTATTGAAATGATTGATGAACTAAATCAAGATATGGAAAAAAGATTTGGGGTGAAGAAATGAAATTTAAAAATATTGTAAGGGGGTTTTTGATGAATCATAATATTTTAAATTGTGAGGTAAAGAAATAAGTTTGTTGAAGGGGTTTCCCCCCACAGCAAAACAAAAGCAAAATAGAAAGTGAGAGCTTCTATTTAAATATTTCTAAAAATTGAAAATGGAAAGAGATAAAATAATTTGGGTTGTAGAATGTTGCATATTAAGTTTAGATGGAGTTTCTAAAAAAGAATTATTAGATTTTGGGGCTTCTGATGAAGTTGCAGAAATGGGAATCCAACTCTGTTCTTACCTTAAAAATAAAGAAATTGTCCTCGAGGTTTTAAATGGAAATTAAAAAAGAATTAGATAAAGCATTTGAAGAAAAAAAATCTTATTATGAAATTCAATTAGACGCTTTAAATTCTATTAATAAGTTGCAAGACAAAAAAGAATATATTAAAAAAATTGATTTTAAACACAAAATAGAAAAAGACAGCGACGCCGAAGTTATAAAAAGCATTAATGTTTATAATGATTTTTTGAAAGAGGGATTAGTAAAAGAAAATAGATCTAATGAAGAAAAATTAAAAGAACAAATTAATTTATGTCTTGATATTAAACACAATGGGACTACAAGCATAAATGTTTCTAAATTTGTAAATTGTCTTTTAAAAAAATTCACATTTAAAACAATATTTGGAACTAAAAAAGATTTAATATTTCTTTATGAAGATGGAATTTATAAACTCAAAGGAGAGGAAATTATAAAAACATTTTCAGAAGAACATTTAGGAGAGCATTGTAAAAACCAACCAATAAAAGAAATAATTGAAAAAGTTAAAAGAAAAACAGCTGTTGATTTTGAGGAGTTTGAAAATATCCCCCTAAATTTAATTCCTTTAGAAAATGGAGTTTATAATTTTGAAACTGAAAAAATAGAACCTTACAAACCTAAATTATTTTTTAAATTTAAATTGCCTGTATTTTATGATGATAAAAAAGATTGTCCTAATTTTATTAAATTTGTAGAAGAAACACTTTATCCAGAAGATATTAATTTAATGCAAGAATGGTTTGGGTTTTGTTTGTATAGAAAATATTTACTTAAGAAAGGAATGATTTGGTTTGGAGACCCCGACACCGCAAAAACAACAATGTTAAATTTTTTGGAAGGAATGATTGGGCTTAAAAATTGTTCGGGTCTTTCACTTCAAAAGATATCAGGCGGACAGAATTTTGATTTAGCGAGTTTGCATAATAAAAGTTTAAACTCTTATGATGATTTGAGTTCAAGAGATATTAATGATGGGGGCGGTTTTAAAATTGCTACTGGGGGCGGAAGTATTACAGGAGAAAAGAAATTTGGAGACCAATTTAAATTTAAAAATCATTCTAAATTATTATTCGCATGCAATAAAATCCCCTCGCCTAAAGATATTGATGACCCCGCTTATTTTTCAAGATGGTTGCCGATTGCTTTTGATAATCAAATAAGTTCAGATGAACAAGATCCTTATTTAGCGGAAAAATGTTTAGAGAAAGAATTAAGCGGAATTTTTAATTGGGCTTTGATTGGATTGAAAAGATTATTAGAAAATAAGAAGTTTAGTTTTAATAAAAACCATGAAGAAGTTAAGGCGATAATGTGCCGTTCAGGTAATCCGATTGTTGCTTTTATTCAAGATAAATGCAGTGAGCAAGAGGGTTTATGGATTTCAAAACAAGAATTATATAATCAATATTGCGAATTTATGAGAAAAGAAAAATTGCCTGTTATGACTAAATTAATGTTTGGACGGAATGTTAAAAGACATTGTTTCTACATTATGCATGGAGAAAAAGATAAGCATAAAGGTTGGTATAATATCCGAGTTGGCGGTTATAAATATGAGAAAATCGCTTAATTGAAAACGCCCGCTCCTTTGACGGGCGACCACAACGCCCTATTTATAATTATTCTTCTGTAATATTAATAGTTTTATAATATGTAGACCATTATTTTCTAAATAGGGAGTATTAGGCGTTTGGATTTAAAACCCTCATTACTTCCTTAAAAGCACTTCTAAAAAGATTTAAATAGATTACTTTCCTCGCTTCGCTGTCTGCGACAAGCGTAAGCGAGGTTATTACCTACTTAATTCTATCTCACTCATGTTTTAAGGAAGTAGTCAAAGAAGAAAGAAAAGGTTGAGCCAAAAGAAAGAAGAAACATCTTAATATCTTATGCCCTCACAATTTCTTATTTAAATTTTAAGTTGCTCGGGCGTTCGTCTCGGTCGTCTCGTCGGGTCGGGTCGGGAACTATGGGTCGCCTTCGTGCAGATGAAAACAAGGTCAGGCCTTAATGCAATTGTTCTTTCTACCGACTAATTTTCAAAGGGAAATCTCCAGATGAAATTGAGGTTAATAAATTATTCAAGAAAACCAGAAGTCTATTTAAGCCGAGCAGGAAACTCCGCTTAAATGTTTAAACAAACACTCCCTTCTAAACCTCCGCTCGTGTTCTTATCAAACTCCAGACTTCTTTAAAATCTTGTTGCAGGTGTTCACAAGATTTTATTTTCTATCCTTTGCGGGCGGTGAAAATTCCGCCCGCTATCTCAAGCCAAAAAATAAAAAAGAATAGATCTCCTTTGAAAATCTTCATAAGAAATAAGGGTTTTCCTAAAGAATGGAAAACCTTATAAATAACACTTACTTTAATTATTAATGCCTTATAAAGATAAAGAAAAAGCAAAAGAGTATTCTAAGAAATGGAGAGAAAAGAATAAAAAATCTCTTCAAGCAAAGAAAAAAATATATTATCAAAAGAATAAAATGTCTTGTTATAAAAGACATAAAAAATGGTGCAGGAAAAACAAAGACCATGTTAAATTATATTATAAAAATTGGGCAAGAAAAAACACTTTAAATTTCAAATCAAATAAATCATGTGCTTTATGTGGTTGGAACAAACACCCAGAAATCTTACAATTCCACCATTTAAATCCAAATGAAAAATTAAGATGTGTAAAACCTGCAAAGTTAGGAATGTTCTTAAAAGAAATGGAAAAGTGTATTTTATTATGTCCTAATTGTCATTTTTGGAAACATTTTAGAGCCGAACAAAACAAAACTATTTAGAACTTTCCGATGGTGTTTTTCACAAAGTTGTAAATATTTTGTTTCGTCAATCGTCTCTTTTTTGTAATTAATCAATTTAAATAATATGTAATTAAATTGATTTAGATAACGCTTCGCTATCTCGCGAGGTTGTCCTGCTTCGCGAATGTGTAATAACCCTCGCTCGCTCTTGCTCGCTCGGGCTTCGCCCTCACAATGAACAAAAATAATCCCGAGAGTTAAATTCTTATATATAATTTTTTGCTATCCCAGCACAAAAATTTTAAAAAACTAAAACTAAAATTTCGTTCTCTCACGCTTCGCTGTGGTTCTCTCAATTTTAGGAAGAACATTGATATTGTAATATTTCATTTAGAAGTTAGGAGTTTTAGTGTGAGAGTTATGAGAAACTACACTATTTTAAGGGTATAAATCGCCCGTTGTTTAAGGGTTGTATTAATATTATATATTATTGTGTGTTGTT
>CAZUQL010000045.1:0-4818 GCA_964622565.1 Candidatus Woesearchaeota archaeon
GGAAAAAAATCAGGTTTAGAAATTACAGACTTACGAAAAGTAAAACTTCAAGACTCTCCTGGATTATTTAAAATTTTTATGTTACATACCACTATAGATAAAGCAAAAGGAACCCTCCCCATCGACGCAATTGAAACATCTTTACTTCCTCCAGCAGACTATTATGCTTTAGGTCACCTTCACATTGACTTCAAATTTCACAATTTTGTTTATCCTGGCCCTATCTTTCCAAACAACTTCGCAGAATTAGAAGACCTTCAAGAAGGAAGTTTTTACATTGTTGATACCTCTTCAACCCAAAACCTTCAAAAAGTTTCCTTAAAAATAAAAGAAGTTCTAAAAATCAAAATTGAAATCTCCAACGCTTTAATCGCAACTGACTTAATAATTTCTTCCCTTGAAAAATATAATCTTAAGGATAAAATAATCTTACTAAGAGTAAAAGGGGAACTAGAACAAGGGAAAAATTCAGATATAAAATTTCAAAAAATTGAAGAATTTGCAAAAGAAAAGGGTGCTTACTTTTTATTAAAGAACACATACGATTTAAAAACCAGAGAAGCAGACATGGCAATTTCAGTAAAAGCTAGAGATACTTTTGAAATCGAAGAGGAAACAATTTCCGTTTATTCCAACCAAAATCCTTCTGACTTAAACAAACTAATTCCTAATCTTATGAATGCTCTCTCAACTGAAAAACAAGAAGGTGAGAAAAATGAGGTTTTTGAGCAAAGAGTATTGGAGGAAGCAAAAAAGGTGCTGGAGTTTTAATGATAATTAAAAAAATAATTTTAAATAATATTAGGAGTTATGAAAACTTAGAAATAGAATTTCCCGAAGGTTCAACCCTTCTCTCTGGAGATATTGGTTCTGGAAAAACTTCTATTCTTCTTGCAATTGAATTTGCGTTGTTTGGATTGCAACCAGGGCAAAAAGGTTCATCTATCCTTCGAAACGGTGCAGTTTACGGGGGGGTCATAATGGAATTTGAAATAGATAATAAACAAGTTACAATTGAGAGAACATTAAAGCGAGGAAAATCTATTTCTCAAGAAGCAGCTTCAATAACCATCGACGACGAAAAAAGAGAACTTGCAGTAACTGAACTAAAAAATAAAGTTTTAGAACTAATTGATTATCCAAAAGAATTTGCAAAAAAACAAAATCTGCTCTACAAATTTACAGTTTACACCCCTCAAGAAGAAATGAAACAAATAATTCTCCAAGATTCAGAAACAAGACTAAATACTCTTAGGCATGTTTTTGGAATTGACAAATACAAAAAAATACTAGAAAACTCTTCATTACTTTTAGCAAAAGTGCGAGAAGAAAAAAGAGTAAAACAAGCATTAATTAGTAATTTTGAGTCTGAAAAAAGTTCCATAATCGAAAAGCAGAATCAGTTAACTGAAAAAGAAAAAGCTTTAGTGTTATTAGAATCTGAATTTATTGAAAAACAAAAAATCAGAACTGAAGTTCAAAATAAAATCAACCAAATTTCTGATAAAATAGAAGAAAAGAAAAAAACAGAGCAAGAAATTGATAAATCTCGATTAGTAATTTCTGGAAAAAAAGAAGCAATTTCAAGCAACTTAAAATTAATTGAAAGTCTAAACAAACAAATTAAAGAACTTTCTTCTCTTTCCTTTGATGAATCTATCCTTTTAAAATTAGAATTAGAGATTCAACAATTCAAACAAAAACGAGATTTACTTTCTGAAGAGAAATTAAAACTTTCTTCTGAAACTAGCTCTTTAAATTTAAAAAATTGCGACTTAGATTCTCTTAAAAAAAATATCTCTGATTTAGATGTCTGCCCAACCTGTCTTCAAGATGTTGACTCAGTTTACAAAAGTAATGTGATTAATAAATTTGAATCTGAAGTTTCTAAAAATGTGAAGAAAATAGAAGAGCTTTCCCTAGAACAACGAAGACTTGAAAAAAGTTTTAATGAAGTAGATTTCCAAATATCTCAAAAAGAAAAAGAACTTTCAGAATTTAGAATAACTAAAGTACGAATAGAAAACCTTAATGAAAAACACGAACGAGTTCAAGAATTAGAAAAGTCAAACTTCCACCTTTCTGAAGATATTATCATTTTAACTAATCAAATTGAATCTCTAAAAAATCTGACTTTTGAACTTCAGAAATATGATTTAATATTTCAAAAAGAAAAATCAAATTTAGACTTAGCACTGTCTGAAGAAAGAAAGTCTGAAATTAAACTAGCTGAAACAAAAAAGGAATTAGAATTTATAAAACAGCAAATTTTAGATTTAGAATCCCAAATTAAAAAAGCAGAAGAAACCCAAAAACACCTTTCATATCTTTTGCAGGTTGAAGAATGGATGTCAAAAAAGTTTATCCCCTTAATTTCTAATATTGAAAAAAATGTCATGATCAAACTTAAAGCAGAATTTTCAAACACATTTTCAGAATGGTTTTCTATGTTAGTTTCAGATAGCTTTAATGTTCGTTTAGATGATTCTTTCACTCCAATTGTTGAGCAACAAGATTATGAAATTGATTATGCATACCTTTCAGGAGGAGAGCGAACTGCTATTGCCCTTGCATATCGTCTAGCTTTAAATCAAGTTATAAACTCTTTTTTAAGCAAAATCAAGACAAAAGATTTAGTAATCTTAGACGAACCTACTGACGGATTTTCAGAACAGCAACTTGATAAAATGCGAGATGTTCTTCAACAACTTAATGCAAAGCAACTTATTATTGTAAGCCACGAACAAAAAATAGAAGGTTTTGTTGAAAATGTGATCAAACTCAAAAAACTTAAGGGAGTTAGTGGAAAAGCCGAATAATAATCTTTATAAACTTCTTATTATCTAATCTTTTGAGGTGATGGTTTAGAATCACCTTAGAATTCTAAGAAATTAAAATGAAACATTTTAAGCAAAAATGGCTGGGAAGAGAAGCAGTATTAGAATCTGAAAAGGTTTGTTTTAGAGGCGTGGTTGTGGAGTGTTCCTTTAGACAGGGTGATTTTAGTTGTGATTATGCTTTAAGAGTAGAGGGCGAAGAATTTGTAGTCGGAATTTTCCCAAGAGGAAGAAACCCCCGTAGAACAACACTTGACCCAAGATTAGGATTTCTAAAAACAAATCAATTAATTTTAATAGATCAATATAAACAATCTTACCAAATACTTTAAAATGCCAACAAAAAATGAAGTTCCTGTAACCCAATTTCTTGCAGAAGAAGTTTACCTACCTGGATATATGAGCCTAAGAGAACAAGACTATGGGGGAAGAGAAGCTTTATTTGAATTTAATATTCAAGAACCCCCCGTAGCAAGAGGAAGTATAATCCATTATGCAACTCCAAGGGGATATCATATTGCAATATCTCAAGGAGGTTATGCATTAACAGAACATTTACTAAATGAAGGAGATTTAGAAGTGGAGGGGGTTGATATTGAAAGATTAAGGAAAATTTTATTAACTGGAAGGGTGAAAATTGGTAGACTGGATGAACATTTTAGAAGAGAAGTTCAATTAGGGAAACCCACTCATGCTAGATTTGAATTGAGAAGAATAAGGAAATTATTTGGAGAAACATATTTGGAATTTGGATTTGATTTTGCAAATAGATCTATGTGGGGGATGTTTCTTTCATCAATTAAACCCTCCTCAACTGTCCAATTAAACGCAGAGGTGATTAGGATACAAAATGCCAACTGACACGCCAGACCAAATTTCAGAAGTTGAACATTTTGTAGGAGGAAGACTTTCCGACGTAAGAATCTACTTAGAAGAGTCGGGGAATCCTGAAGAGATAAGAGCAAAACTATTTTTTCAACTTTCTCGTTCTAAATTATTAAAGGATTCTCCATTAGCTAAATGGTGTTTGGATGACTTGGGAAGATTTCAATGGAAGACTTCTGAGGATATAGATAATTTCCAACAAAGATATGAAAATAACTTAAAAGACTATGAAAATAACTTAAAAGACTATCAAAATGCCCACTGACTTACGAACCCGCAAACTTGCAAAACTCGCTGTGAATTTTTGCACATTAGTAAAACCAGGAGAAAAAGTAGTTCTCTCTGGAGGTGAAGAAGCAATTCCTTTTTTAGTTGAACTCTACAAAGAAATAATATTAAGAGGTGCAATTCCAATAACTCGAGTTCGGCTTCCCCACATTGACGATTTTTACTATAAATACGCAAACAAAACACAAATTGAAGATTTCCCTCAACATTTAATGGATATGATTAAATCTTCTCAAGCATACATTGGAGTGGATACAACTGAAAACAGTAGAGAATTAACATCAGCAAATTCTAAAAAAATAACCGCCAGACATAAAGTAACAAAACCCATTTCAGATTATATTTGTAACACTCGTGACAAAATCCGAAGAGTAACAATCGCATTCCCCTGTCCCTCTTTAGCTCAAGACGCGGAAATGTCTTTAACAGAGTATGAAAATTTTGTTTACAACGCATGTTTACAAGACTGGAAAAAATTAAAAAAATCACTAGATAAAATAAGAAGTAGATTTAAGGAAAATTCTTTAGTTCATCTAATTGGAAAAAATATTGACTTAAAATTTAAAGTTCATGGAAACAAAGCAACACACGATTTAGTTGCAGTGGAGAATATGCCTGCAGGAGAAGTTTTCATGGCTCCCCTAAGAGAATCTTTAAACGGTCACATAAAATTTGAATATCCTGCAATTGAATCAGGCAAAGAAGTTACAGACATTTTTCTAAAATTTGAAAATGGTAAAGTTGTAGAATTTGACGCTTCAAAAAATAAAGACTTCTTAGCAGAAATGCTTGCAACAGACGAGAACTC
>CAZUQL010000046.1:0-4444 GCA_964622565.1 Candidatus Woesearchaeota archaeon
CGTTTGCATCTTGTTTGAGTTACAAATGCTGCTTGATCTCCAACCCTACAACAACCAAGATTACACTGGGCAACATCACATTGTGCATTATCGCTCCAGATCCCTCCAGAGTCTTGACATATTTTTTCAGGAGTATTTTCCATACAGGTTCCTTCTTTACTATCAAAGCAACATCCTTTCTTACAATAAGAAGTTGATTCACAAGAAGTTGGTGCTTTCTTAAACCGAGTATCACATTTTTCTTCTTCTGCATTTACACACCATGCCCCTCCACTCCCCCCATTTTCTACAACTGTTTTTTCGCAACAATATGAAATTCCCGAAGAGTCCGCTTTAATCAAACTTCCTCCAATCAATAAAACTAAAACTCCTAAAATCAAAAATAATTTTTTCATGCAGGAATAACTCCGCTTCGTGAAGCAAATTTTAATTGTTCCCCTGTTTCTCGATTAGTCAAGGTATAAATTGTTGTTCCATCTATTTGGACTTGTTTTTCTACTTTTGTATCGTGATAATAATTCATATAAATTGTTGTTTCAGCGTCGCCATAACGTGCCTCCCAGTTTTGTATACTATTAGCAATACTAATCAATTCAAAAAGATTGTTGTCCAAAATAATATTAATATTATTGTACGCCTTTGTGTTATCTCCGATTAAAACAAGCGAAGTATTAAATGTAACTGCAATTTTTTTTGGGAAAATTTCTACAAAATAATTATTTCCTGAAGATTTAACGTCATAACCTTTAGAACTAAAAGAGCTTCTTAGTTCATTTAAACAAGTTCCTACTTCCGAAGAAATAGCTTGTTTAACCTCTTCTTCAATATGTTGCTTTAACATTGGCTGTTGCATTACACAAGTTGCATAATCTTCTGCAGTATAACAAAGATATTCTATTTTTTCTCCTTTAAACATATAATAATGTTCAGGATTTAAACTTCCTCCTTGAGAAGTTATTAACTCTATCTTTGAATTCAATTCTTTTTCTAAACAATTTTTCATAAATGCATCTGGATTTTCACTTCCAAATCCTAATGAAGATTTTATCTGAGGAAAAAATAAATAAATTAAAACAGCTGCAACTACAATCACAATTCCAATAATCACAAACAGAGTCATCTGTCCTTTTTTTAAATTCTCTTTAATCTGAAATTCCCTCTTTTTATTCATTTTATTTCAACGCCATCTTAATTTATAAACATTTTTAAAACATTTCAGGGCGAACAATAATTCCACATTCTGAATTTTTATTGCCCCAAATGTCCTCACATTTAATATAATAGGTTGAGTCTGCACTCCATTCTAAATTAAATCCCCTTGAAAATCCGATTCCAATTGGATCTTTGTCGTTAATATTAAATCTACAAGACTCCAAATCAAAATAACACTTTGCATCTTCATCTGAAGTTAAGTGTAAATTTCCCCCTTCTTTCACAACTCTAATTATCTCTGGAGACTTTTCGTCAGTTTTTAATTCAAACTCTGTTTCCCCATAAACAAAATTTCCTGCAACATCCTCACATCTAATTCCTAATTTATAATTTCCATTAATTAGATTAAGTTTTTGAGAAGATTCAGAACTACTTGTTTTTTCAAAATTTATTAAACCATTACTTTGCCAAGTATACGCACAAATTGCCTTTCCATTTTCTGCTCCCCCGGAGGTTTTAACTTTTATCTCTACAGGATAAGGAGAATAACCTGCCTCGAGAATTTTTCCTTTATCAGGGATTATTGAATCTATTTTTAATTTTTCCTTTGAAACAGAAAAGCTATAAACAAAATCCTCTGAATTCACATTTCGAGATTTATTTATTTCAGGAAGCCAAGGTTGGTCTTTGCATTTAATATAAACTGATTGATTTTGTTTTAAACTTTTCAAACTTGAGTTGCATTTCCCCCCATAATCAAATTTATCGTCGAGTTCAGTTAAACAATTCATTTCATTCATGAAGTCATAATCTTTTCCTTCTTCAAAAGAATATCTGCAATTTGCAGGTTCATTTACATAAATATCAAAATCGATCTTGCTTGTATTGTATTTTAAAATCTTGTTCTGAGCCGGATTTGTAGCAATAATTTGCGGAGCAGTTAAGTCTGGTCCTGAATTAACACAGAAATTTACAGAATATTCTTTTTTATTATAGTTTCCATAAACATCTCTACACCGAATAAAAAGGTCGATATTCGCATAATATTTTTTTAAGTCTCCTGTTACATTGTAATAATTTTCTACACTCTGAATGCTAGGCATATAAAAATAAAAAGTGTGATTTGTCGAGAATAAATTCTTTTCTAAAGCAAAATTTTCCATCTCATCATAAAATTCTGTTCTATTAAACTCCCATTTACACTGCGAAAACTTATCTGTTTTTAAATTAAAAAAAACCGGTTGAAACTCTGTAACACAAGAGCTATCACTCTTTCTAATGCTTCCTCGCAAATTTTCTATTTCTTCAAATTTATATTCAGGGGTTGTAGTAACTTCTTTTATTTCTGGAGGCATTCCATTATCTTTATACATTTCTACGCATTCAGGATTCTCTGAGTTTTCATTAATTAATCCACAAGCCATTCCCAGAGACTCACATCTATATTCTGTGCACGGTTTTAGAGGATCACTATTGCATTTTGAACAATCATCTCCTCCTAGGGGCGGTTCCCACGGTAGACACTCAAACTCTACAATAACCTTTTTTTGCTTACCTATTCCCATCCATTTTACTAATGACGCAATTACAACCAAAACTACTGCACTTGCAATACAAGCAAACGGATTCACAATACAAAAAGACATAATTTGAACATTCCCGTAAATTAGATAAGAAGCAACCGTCAAATCTGCAACAATTGCAGAACCTGCGATTGCAACAATTGTTGCCCCCTCCCCCTCAATTCCCATTGCATATGAGAGTCCTGTTCCAATAGCATAACCTATTGCAACGGCACTTAATGCTCCTCCAAAAGATTGAATAATCGGAGTAAATGGAATTCCTACTCCACTTAATCCAAAAAGAGGAGCATCTAACCAGGCCAATCCTGTAGCCGCACTTCCCAATGCTCCAGAAATCTGCCCCACATAACTTACTGCTTCTTGAAATGCTAAATCTGGTTCATAAGTTTCAACACTTCCAACACTAAATAAACTTCCATTCTCTCCAATAATTGAAATAAATTTTCCAACAATTGCGTTTGAATAGTTCACATATTTTTCCCACGAAATTTTCGGAGCATTTTTTATGTTTGCACTATTTGTTCCCTCTCCAATATAATTTACATAACTTCCACAATCTCCGAGAGAAACGCACCAATCATTCATCTTTTCTGAAAATTCTTGCTTCTCACAATCACAATTATATTTACATTTCCATTTTCCTGTTGCACTCTTTACATAAATAACAGTGCACTTCTGACTTGCAACAGAGCAGATTTCAGAAGTTGAACTTCCTGAATTTTCCCAATCAATTAAGTCGAGTCCCTTTGGATATTTTGGAGAACAAAAATCAAACTTAAAACCGTCGTCAATATCTACATTTTTCAAAATACATTGTTCATTTGAATTGCAGTTTTCAACAAGCGTATCTTTGTGCGAGTTGTAATTTAAACATAAATTTGCTTGATTCACCACACACGCAGCAACACTAAAATTTTTTTGATTTGTCGGATTTTCTATATTCTCTTGAATGCAAATTTGCCCTCGATAATCTGCACAACCTTCTGAAACAACTTCTCCATTCAGACACATATATCTCCAATGCCGACTTCCAACAGCATCTTTTCCATCGCCAGAATAAGAATCATAAACACACCAACTCTCCCCATTCTCTCTCTCATTTCCATTTTCATCAACACATTTTAAACTTTTACAAATAAAATTTCCGTCTTTTACAGAAGTTTCAAATGCCCCTGTTTCAGAGCAAAAACTTCCGAGTCCAAAATTACAATTTCCACAATTTCCACAATTAATATTTGCATCCCCTGTACCACAGCTTTCATTTTTAGTTAAGACCCTTCCATCGTTCCAACTTGCAATTTTATTAGAAGAATAGATGTTCTCTATATTTCCACAAGAATCAAACCAATAAATCTCTTCTTTTCCCTCGACACAGCCAATATAACTTTGTTTTTCACAACTTGAATCTAACTCTACATTTGAACATAACTTTCCTTCATAAAAAATTCCTTCTGAACTTTCACATTCTTGTCTTGAAGTTGAAACACAACTTTCTCCAAAAGAACAAGCTCCTCTTTCTAAACTGTTTTCAATTCCCAAACAACTTAATTCATTATCTGCTTCTTGTCTAAAATCAAATTCAAGTCCTTTTTGTAATGATAAATATTCACATCTTGTTTCAGTTACAAATTCAACTTCACTTCCTAGAACACAGCATGCCTTCTGACAATTGAAAATAGCACAGCTTGAATCTTTTTCAAAATTCCCCC
>CAZUQL010000047.1:0-4209 GCA_964622565.1 Candidatus Woesearchaeota archaeon
TTTTATTTAATTTTTGTTCCTTCTTTGATTGGGGGGGTTTTTTGGGCGGGATTTAATCTTGCTTCGAGTAATTTTATTTATGATAATGTTTCAAGAGAAAAACGGGGATTAGCTGTTTCTTATTTTAATCTTCTTAACGGTGTTGGAATTTTTTTAGGCGCAGGATTAAGTGCTTTGTTAATGAATTATCTTCCTTTTGAAGCTATTAATTCGATTGTTCTTATTTTTTTATTAAGTTTTTTATTGCGGGTTGTTGTCTTTGTTCTATTTCTTCCGTTTATTAAAGAAGTTAGGAAAATGAATAACCCGTTTAATAATAGTGCGTTTGAATCGCTTGTTTTTAAACAGGTTAAGCCGACGCTTTTAGAGGAAGCTCATCAATTAATGTCTATTAAAAAATATTTCCGAAGATAAACAACATTTTTAAAGTCAATTTATTTTAAGTTTTTATGTTTAGTAAAAAATGTAAAAGATGTGGAAATAAAATTAAGGAGGATTATAATTTTTGTCCTGCTTGTGGGGTTTCATTTAAATCTGAAAATATGAAGAGAAATTGGGGTATTTTGGGAAATGGAGAGGGGGGTTTTGAAAATAATTTTCAGGGTTTTGGAGGCGGATTTTTGGATAGAATGATTGGTTCAACTTTGAAGCTTTTAGAATCAGAACTAAATTCCGGAGTTAGAGGTCAAAACAATTTTTCAGATAATCTTAGGATTTCTATTAATGGGAAACCGGTTTTAATGAATAAGCCCTCTTCAACAATTTCTAAAAAAAGTTTGGACTTATTTTCAAAAAAAGAATTTCCTAAAAACAAACAAGAAAAGCTTTCAAAACTTCCCCGAGTTGAGCCTAGTGTAAATATAAAAAGATTTTCAGATAAAATTGTTTACGAGTTTGCATTTTTAGGAGTCAAGTCTTTTGAGGATGTTTTGCTAAGAAAATTAGAAAGTGGAATTGAGATTAAGGCAATTGCAAAAGACAAGGTTTATGTTAAGACTATTATTGTAAAAACTCCTTTGATTAATTATAGTTTTTCAAAAGGTATTCTTTCTTTAGAGTTTGCAGTTTAAGTAAATTTTATAAAGCTATTTTGTTGTTTTCTTATATGATCCTGTAGCTCAGCCTGGCTAGAGCACTGCTCTGATAAGGCAGGGGTCCACAGTTCAAATCTGTGCAGGATCATCCCCCCCATTAATTTTCTTAAAATTCTGCCTCAAAAACTTTAAAAACCATCTTTCTTGATATTAGTTATGGTTAAAGGATTATATTCTTATATTAGGCAAGCATGGAAAAAACCAGATATGGTGCAGCTTCGGAAAAGAATGATAGAGTGGAGAAGTTCGCCTGTATTGGTTAAAGTTGAAAAACCACTTAGACTTGATAGAGCGCGAGCATTAGGATACAAAGCAAAAAAGGGTTTTGTTGTAATCCGAATTAGAATTAAGAGGGGGGGGCATAAAAAACCTAGACCAAATAAAGGTAGACGAAGTAAAAGATTGACTCCTCGATTAACTCTTAAGGTGAATTATCGATGGATTGCAGAACAAAGAGTTGCTAGAAAGTTTAGAAATCTTGAAGTATTAAATTCTTATTTAATTGGAAAAGATGGAGTAAATTATTTTTATGAGGTTATTTTAATTGACCCTTGTCGAGAAGAAATTAAAACAGATAAAAATTTTAGTTGGATTTGCAAATCTACAAATAAGGGAAGAGTTTTTAGGGGGTTGACTTCAGCAGGGAAAAAGTCAAGAGGGTTAAGAGATAAATCTCCGACAAATAAATCTCGGCCTTCAGTAAGAGCAGGAAAAAGAAGAGGGAAATAAAAAAACTTAAAACTCCTGATTTCTTGATAATTCTATGAAAACTATATTTTCTGAAAAAGTTGTAAGAATTTTAAAAAATAAAAAGCGACTTGAAAAGATTTTAAATGTGAAGATCTTTAATCAAGGTAATACTGTTTTTCTTGAAGGTAAACCTGAAGACGAGTATGTTGGGGAGAAGGTAGTTGAGGCTTTGAATTTTGGATTTCCATTTTCTTCGGCTGTTAAAATTAAGAAGGAAGATTTGTTTTTTGAAATTTTAAATATTAAAGATTATACTAAACGGAATAATCTCGAAAGCATTAGGGCGAGAATTATTGGGAAATCAGGTAAAACACTTAAGACTCTTTCAGATTTGACTAGTTGTTTTTTTGAGAGAAATGGAAATGAGGTGGGAATAATTGGAAAGGCAGAGAATTTGCAACTTGCACAAAATGCAGTTATTTCCATTATTCATGGAGCAAAACAGAATAATATTTACAAGTCACTTGAACATAACCGGCCTTCTTCGATAGAGGATTTTGGATTAAAGTCTGAATGAGAAAGCTTTAAATAATAAGTTCAACAATTTTTTCTAAAGTCTCAGTAGCTCAGTTGGTAGAGCGCATGGCTGTTAACCATGATGTCGTTGGTTCGAGTCCAGCCTGAGACGTTTTTATTTTTTTAAAGCATAATAAACTCTTTCTAAATATTTTTCTATGAATGGAGATTCTCCATCTGTTTTTAGTCTCCAGTTCATAATCTCTAATGTTGGGGATAAAGGAATTGTTTGGATCCTTACCTATTCAGGAAAATCTTCAAGATTTGTCGAATGTCTTCTCATGGAACCGAGAAGACCTATTATTAATTCTTCCCCCCAAAATTTTGAAACACATCGAATTTTCTCTGAATTTCCTTCTCTAGCATATCTCTCCTAAATCAATAATCTTAAAAACATTTGTATCTTGGATTATTTATGAATTTAGATGATGCTATTCACGGAAGAAGAAGTGTGCGGAAGTATAGTTCGAAAAAGCCAGACTGGAGAGATATTCTGGAAGCTATTGATTCTGCGCGGTATGCTCCTATGGCAGGGAATAACTTTTCATTAAAATTTATTTTAGTTAATGAAAAAGATAAAATTCAAAAAATTGCTGATGCGTCTTCACAATCTTTTATTGCAACTGCAGATTATGTTGTGGTGGCTTGTTCTGATCCAAAAAAAACAACTAATCTTTTTGAAAAACAAGCAGAGGTTTATCTTCGGCAACAAGCAGGTGCAGCAATTCAGAACTTTCTTTTGAAAATCTTTGAGTTGGGATTGTCTACTTGTTGGGTGGGTCATTTTTATGAAAAGAAAATTAAAGATACCCTAAAAATTTCTTCAGATGTTCAAGTTGAAGCTATTTTCCCAATTGGTTATCCTATGGAAAAAGTTTCTAAAAAGAAGAAACCCCTGGGAAATGTTTTATTTTTTAATCAATATAAAAATAAAAAGATGAACAAGATAAAAAAGTTTTGGTAATTATCTTATTTCTTGAATTTCTATCCCCTCATATTCTGGGAAGCTTGTGGGATCATCATTTGCATAATGTTCTGATGCTATTTCTTTAGATGTTCTTTCTACTTCTAATGTAATTGTTTGTCCTTGTTTTTGGATAATTAGATTATGAATAATCTCTTTTGTTTCAATATAAATTTGGTGTGGAACTGAGAGGGGGTTTTGAAAAGTTTTGCAAACGCCTTTTGATTTTTTACATGATTTTATTGTTTCTTCGTCGATGTTTATTCCTGGGCAGATGCATAATGTATTGGAAGTTTCTCCTAGAGTAATTGACCACTTATTTGGATTTGTTAAAATAATTGAAGTGTCTTTAGGTTGGTTATTCTTTTCCATCCACTGAAGGGTATTTTCAATTTCACTCATTAGGTTCTTTGCCTGTTCAATTTCATTTTTTTTGGAAAGTGAATATAACTCGACTAATAGAAATATAAGGAGCAGTATCCCCATCACTGAGATAATTAGTTTTACAACTTCTTCAGTTGTGATGTCCCCCCTTTTATTTTCCATTCATTAACTAAGGAGTTGGGAGTTAAAAATGTTTTGAGTACATTTAAATAACTTTTTTGTTTAAGAAAACTGGGCGTCAAAGGCTTAGTTCATTTTAAATTTCAATAAACTTTTGCGAAGCGGATTTTATTTCTTAAAAAATTAAAAAATAAAAACTGCCTCCGAAGAGGCAGTATAAAAATTCAAGATTTATCTAATAAACTCAATACCTAAGTCAGAAATACTTCGTGACATAGGCATGGCTTCTTCGATTTCTCTACCTAAAACATAAGGTGACCTAACTCCGGTCATGATAGTTATAACTCGAACCTTTCCTGTGAATTCTTTGTTAATTCTTGC
>CAZUQL010000048.1:0-3785 GCA_964622565.1 Candidatus Woesearchaeota archaeon
TTTGTCGAAGACAAAAGCTATTTGTCCGAAGGACTGCGGGCTTATCTCTCGTATCATTAGGGGGGGAAAAGAAAGAAAAATTAAAATTTGGGCGAAGCCAAGCAACAGACTTTAAACGAACTCGTTGAAATTTGGGATTATCTAACCTTTAAGAGGATAAATTGAAGTAATGACTCAGGAAATTTGTTCTTAAAGAACTTCTCCGTATCCAATTAGTCTCCAGTGGTTTCCGATTCTTCGTGCGATTCCGACATTGTCGTTGTTTAGTGCGATTACAGGAAGATTTAAACTTACCTCTACTTCATTATTGCTTATCTTTTCTACTGTTCCTACAGTTATTGTGGTATTAATATTTAACATTAACATTTCTTTTGTTTTTAATGGTTCTATTTTTTCGTGTGTTTCACTTCCTAGTACATTTTCAAAGATTTCTGTTTTGATCTTTAGGTTATTTCTGGGTTCTGGAAGGTTGCCTTTTGTAGAAATAGTATTTCCTATTAATGAGTCTGTTTTTGTTGTTGCAGGATCGAGTTCAGTTTCAATTGATAAACTTGAACCAGGGGTTGCTTCCTTAATTGAGTTTTTACCCTTGTAGATTGATTTTATTTTTGTTAAAATTGATTCATAGATTATTTGATTTGCTTTTTTAGAACTAAATCCTGGTTTAATTTCTATTTCGTCACCCACCTTGAGTTTGCCTGTTTTAAGAATCCCCCCAACAACTCCTCCATGAAGTTTTTTTATTTCTGTTCCAGGGCGATTTATATCAAAGCTTCGTGCAATTAAAAATATTGGAGCAGAGTTTGAGTCTCTTTTTGGAATTTCTATTTTTACTAGCTCTTCTAAAACTTTGTCTATATTTATATTTTGTTGAGCTGAAACAGGAATTATTGGGGCGTCTTTAGCAATTGTTTCTTTTATAAATTCTTTTATTTCTTTGTAATTTTTTATTGCTTGTTCCTTTGAAACTAAATCTATTTTATTTTGAATAATGATTATATTTTTAATTTGTTTTGTTTGAAGCGCGAGTAAATGTTCTTGGGTTTGGGGTTTGATCCCTTCATTTGCTGCTATAACAAGGATTGCAGCGTCGATAATTGCAGCTCCGGATAACATTGTTGCCATTAGCATTTCATGTCCTGGAGCATCAATAAAGCTAATATATCTAACTGGTTGTCCTTGTCCTTGATTGTTAAAACCTGTTTTGTCTTTAGAAATTATTGTATCGGCGTATCCGAGTTTAATGGTAATTCCTCTTTTTAATTCTTCAGAATGTGTATCTGTGAATTTTCCAGTAAGTTTGCTAAGAATTGTTGTCTTTCCGTGGTCAATGTGTCCAACAACTCCAACATTTAATTCAGGTAAACTTTCCATTTTTGTCATATAACCTTTAGAATAAGTTTGTTTAAAAGGGTTTTGGGGGTTGTTCGTTTTGTTTTCTTATTATGTCTTCAATTATTTTTCTTGCTTCAGGACAATAATGAATTTCTCCAAGTCTCCACCCATGCATTACTCGGTGGGCCTCTCTAGGGGGTTGATTTCTTATAATTAAAGGATATTCAATTGTTGTCATTTTTGAGAATTATTCAGAGGGTGTTTCTTGTGGTTTAATTTCCTCTTTTGGTGCATCTGTCTCAGCGGGTTTTGCCTCTTCTTTTATTTCTACTGGTGCAGGTTCAGGGGCTTTATTTTGATCGGGAAATATTTCACTTAGATTTTTTGACCCTTGTTTTTTTGTTTTTAGATTAATCTGAGAAACTGCTTCAGAAATTGTGTTTCCTCTTACTGTTTTTCTTAACCTTAAACCTGCTGGTTTTCTGCTTATTTTTTTATCTCCTTTTGATTTTTTATGCATTGCTTTTCCATAGGTTAATAATGGTCTTTTTATCACGTTTCCTTCTATTTCACTTAAAAGAGTAAATCCCGACTTGTCGCTTGCACCTGTGATTTCGAATTCATAACCTGCTAAATCTGGTGAGATTTCCTCTCCTTTGATAAGTTCTCCCAACTTTTTTCCAATTAAGTCTAGGGCTTCTATTTCTAATTTAAATGTCTTTCCATTCTCTGTTCCAAAATTAATTTTAAAAGGCATAACTATTTATTGAAAATTTGGTTTTTAAAGTTATTGATTAAGTACAAAGTTAAGAATTAATTCAGAGTTTCTGACCTCTGGGTGGAATAATGTTCCATAGATTTCTCTTGTTTTATGTTTTATTGCTTGGGGAATTAGGGAGTTTGTGAAGCTTTTGAATTCTTTTGGAACATCAAAATAATTATTATGAAGATGATAAACTTCTCTATCGTTGTTTAATCCTAAAAAATTTCTTTTAAACTTTTCTTTAAAAAATCCTATTTCTGTTTTTGATTTTATTTTTGCTTTAAAAATATTAGAGATTATTTGCATGCCTGCGCAGATACCTAAGACTGGTTTTTTGGAATCCTTAATCCATTTAAAATTATTTTTGTTTCTTAGAAATTCATTATCTTTTAAAGAAGTTCCACTAATGATAATTTTATCTACTTGTTTTAGGTCTTTATTTGTAATTTTTTTGTAGTTCTTTGTGAGAAATTTTATTTTATTTTGTTTTAAGATTTCTTCAATCGGTTTTACAAATTCTAAGTCATGTAATCTTTCTTTGTTTGTTTTTATTATTAAAATCATTTTAAGGGATTATTTCAGGTCCAAAGTATTTTTCATAGTTAAAATCATTTTTAGAAATGATTTTATTTTTAATTAATTTTTTAATTTCGGGTGTGATTTTTTTTATTTCTTCGATAGTGTGTTTTATGGTATTGCAGATTAATTCTTGCCCTTGTTTAGGCCAGAGTTTAGCATAGTTTGAATAAAGACATCTGCCTCCACAGAACTTGAAATAGTTGCAGGAAGTACAAGGACTAATTATATGGATTTTTTTTAGTTTGTTTGGATTAGAGTTTAAGGTTCCGCAGTAGAAATTTTTAATATTATTCATAATTGGACATGCAGTTATTTTCCCATTTGTAGTTATGGTATATCCTGAATGACCTGCTCCACACATGAGTTTTGTAGGCTTATCTTCTAAAATATTTTCAAAGATTCCTAAAAAAGGGTAGAGTTTTAGGACTTTTCCTTTCTTTAAATTATTTTTCCAAAACTTTGTTAATTTGCTTATTTGCTTATTGTATGTCTTTACAAATTTTTTAATCTTTTTTATTTCAAAATCATTTTTATAAAATCCTAAGTCTAGTTGCCAATGAATTGAATCAAATAATTTTAATCTTAATAAATGCTTTACTTGAAAATAAATTTTAGGAAACTCTTGTGAAATAGTCATTCGAGCAACAATTTCTCCTCGATAACCACGTACTCTTGCTTTTTTTAAATTTTTCAAAACTAAATCATAAGTTCCATTTCCACGATTATGATTTGTAATCTTTTCATTTCCGTCAATTGAAACAAGAATTTTTCCAATTTTTTTAAGATAATTTATTGGAAGTTCATTCAAAAGTTTCGCATTTGTTTGCATCCTAAATTTGACATTTGTATTTTTGAATAAGTTAATAATTTTTTTTATTTTTTCAATTTCAAGAAGAGGTTCTCCACCATAAAAAATAATCATAGGGTTTTTATCTTTTAAGATGAACTTTTTTAATTTGTTTAAATCTATTTTTGAAGTTGAAGGAGCAGAAAAATCAAACTGAAATTTCTTTTCTAGTCCATTATTAAATTCATTCATTGATTTTTCATAACAGTATTTGCATTTTGAGTTGCATAATTCTGTTAAAATAATGTGAAAATGCATAAA
>CAZUQL010000049.1:0-3772 GCA_964622565.1 Candidatus Woesearchaeota archaeon
GCACAACTCCTGACGCAATAATTGGAAAAACAACATCACCTCCTCCGAGAATCGCAATGTTCACCTTTATTCCTTTTTTCAAATCTTTTTTAGACATTTTCTTAACTTTTGTTCTTAAGTTTTTATTTAGATAAGGAACAAAAAATCCTGCAAAAATCCCTAGTTTTTGAATTTGAAATTTTGCCATTTTTTGCGTAATTCCAGAATGCCAAACTGCCCAAATGTCATATATTGAAATTAAAATTAGAATTAGAACTAAAGTCCAAATATTCAAGAGAGGGATAAAAACCGTTGCAATTCCCGGATAAATTAAAAGTTCAGTTAAATTGTGGAAAATAAAATTTCTTTGGAAAATCTTTAGATAAGAAAAGATAATAGAAATTGTGGTTGCTAAAATTGGTATTCCAAAAAAGAATTTTTCAAAAAATAATTGATTTGTGAATATTAGAATTGAAATTCCTAATGCAATTATTGTTACAATAAAAAACCATGTCTTTAAGATAAATTCTGTTTTTATCCTGCTAAGTAAAAATAAAAGCATAATCGCGAGAATAAATGAAAAAATTATAGAGGGAAGAAAGGAATAATACTCGTCGGGATTTTGAATTTCAGGAGTTTGCATTCCATAAGGAAGCGGGTTTTGAGAATAATGAAAGCCTACAAAAAGTCCGATAAACTGAGCTATAATAAACATTAATAAGAGTATAGTTAAAATTTTGAGATTATGTTTCATTTAAATTAAATTTCTAAGGAGATTTTTTGTAAAGTAAAGAATAAAAATTCCTATCAATGTCGAAATTAAATAACTTAATTGAATTGAATTAGGAAATAAATAAATGTCAAGTAGGCCCCATACTCCCCTCCAAAAACAGATGATTGCAAATGCAACCAAGAGTGTGTTAAAAACCTTGTGAAAATGATGTCCTCTTTTTTCTTTCATTAAACAAAAAAGTCAAAGGGGTTTTTAAGATTATCTTAATCTTAGAGTTTCTAAATTTCGTGGAACATTTGTTTCTGTTCGTTGACTTTTATACAAAGCAGAAGCTAAATCAAGAGATTTTGAAACTTCACCGTGATTGATTATAATCCTTTTTGGTTTTGGTCTGATAGTGTTGAAAAAATTCATGATTTCATTTCTACCTGAATGAGGAGATAATCCGGCTAATAACTCAACACGCATTTTTACGTCAACATCTTTTTTACCGCCTTCATCCTCGACAAAAACTCTTTTTGCTCCTTCTTGAATTTGTCTTCCAAGAGAACCTGGTCCTTGATAACAACTTAGGATAATCAAGTTGTTTGGATTTTCTGCAAAGTTCTTAAAATATTCTACTGAAGCTCCACCCACTAACATTCCTGAAGTTGCAATAACAATACACGGCCCTCCCTCAATTACTTCTTTTCTTTCTTGAGGCGAACCTACTCGTGAAAATATTTCAGAGGTAAACGGGTTGTTATCTTGAAAAACCTGAGAACGGATTTTTCCAGATAAAAAATCTGGATAAGCTGTGTGAATTGCATTAATATCCCAAATCATTCCATCAATATAAATTGGAATTTTTGGAAGAACTCCTGTTCGAATTGATTCTTCAATTCTCAAAACTGTTTCCTGAGCATGACCTAATCCTAATTCAGGGATTAGAACTTTTCCATTTTTTTCAATTGTTTCCTTAACCATCTGAAGGAATTTTCCTTCTGTTTCTTGCCGGGGAGGAAGAATATCTGTTTTTGCTCCGTAGGTTGATTCAGTGATTATAGATTCAAGACGAGGGAAGTTAATTACTGCAGGATCTAAAAGCCGTGTTCTTCCATATTTGTAATCTCCAGTATAAAGTAGATTATGTAAACCATTTCCAACATTAATATGAACTAATGAACTTCCAAGAACATGACCTGCATTGTACATTGTGATTCTCACATCAGGAGTAATGTCGGTAACTTCCCCGTAATTTAAACAGATACTATGCTTTACCATCTCTTTTATGTCTGTTGAAGAATATAATGGGGCAGCAGCTTGCTTGTATGCAACTCCGATAAAATCTAACGCTAGCAACGCTGCAATGTCTCTTGTGGGGGGAGTTAAATAAACCGGACCCTTATAACCCATTTTAAATAAATAAGGTAAAAGTCCGACATGATCAAGGTGTGCGTGACTGATAATTACTGCGTCAAGTTGTTTTAAGTCAAATTCAGGCACATCTAAAACTGGAAATTTATCTTTTCCTGGTGAAGCGACATCAATTCCACAGTCAAGTAAAATCTTTGATTGGGGTGTTTGTAATAATAATGAACTTCGCCCAACTTGTCGTCCTCCTCCTAAGAAAGTAATTCTCACCCATTCATCTACTTTGTCAGGATTCCAACCTTCGTATATTTTTCTTCCTATTTGGTCTAAGAATTTTCGTCTGTAATTATTGTTTGCATATAAAACTTCACGGATGTTTTCAGTTATCTGGCTTTTTATTGCAGGTGAACGTTGGATTTGAGGAATCCAAAGAGATTTTTGTTTTATTTCTTCGAGAATCGAGCCACCCTTTCCAATAACTAATCCTGGTTTTTTTGCTTCGATTACAGCGATACTTCGATGAGAGTCAAATATTATATTTGTAACTTCTGCTTCTTCAGGAACAGTTTGTTTAACAATTTCTTTAAACTTATCTTGAGTACAAAGAATTTTTGAGTCTGCTCTTAATTCAATTCTTTTTTTTATTTTATCAACTATCTCTCGAATCTTTCCGCTGTCGTTTTTAAAAAAGTTTTCATTGTCTGTGTAAAGCACAATGTTTGCTCCTTCAAAAGAGGCCTCTTTGATTTGGCCTTTAAGTTCTTCAATAATTGTTTTTAGAATATCCATTTTTATTTGTCGTCTTCAAAATTAGAAATTAGTCTTTGTTTAACCTCTTGTTTAATAGAATCTTTAGAAACAATAAAGATATCAATTCCTGCTCCTGTTCCTGGGTCTCTACCAATTGAGGCAGTAATACATTTTTTAGCTAAGGCGATACCTTCTTCTAACGTCATACCCTCTTTATATTCTGAATCTAAAATTGGGTTCATATTGGTCATTCCTGAACCTGTTGCAGAATATCTTTTCATTAACTGTAAATATCCATCTGGATGAATCTCATAAAGATAAACTCCTTCGTTATCATAACCCCCTAAGAGGAAATGAGTAATTGAAGGAATCATTGAGGGTTGTCGGATTGCTTGATATGCAACTGAAGCAAATAGATTAGCAGCTTGTTTGATGCCTGGTTTAGATTTAGATTTTAATTCTTTTAATTTGAGTTCAGCTCGAACTAATTTTATAACTTTTTGGAGATCTGAAGCAGTTCCCGCAGTTGTTACAATTATTTCGTTGTTTACACTTTGAATTTTCTCTTCATCTCCTCCAGCAATATATGCAACTCCCCCTTGCCCACCATAAGTTCCTCGCTTATCAGCAGCAATAACAATTCCATCTTTGCAGACAATTCCTATTGTTGAGGTTCCTGTCTTCAAAATATGTTTCTTTAAATCTTTGTCCATTTGAGAATGCTGATAAAATAATCAGATGTATAGTTTTTTAGAGATATCAGGGTTTTTAAGTTTTTCGGACTAAATTTTCACTCCTCGAATTTTCCATTTTCCGTTTTCTTGAATAACTTTTCCATCTAAGATTATTTTTGCTTTGGACATATCTTTAACAATATCCCAATGAATTGCAGAGTCGTTTCCTCCGCCGTTTTCCTTGTAAGCCATTCCCAAGGCGAGGTGAATTGTTCCTCCTATT
>CAZUQL010000050.1:0-3727 GCA_964622565.1 Candidatus Woesearchaeota archaeon
AATTATAGATTTAAAAAAACATTATAAGAACAAACAAAATGTTTTGATTGATTTGAATAGTTCAAAACTGAACTCCCCGATAATCTTGATTGATCCAACATTTAAATCTCGAAATGCCTTAGCAGGATTATCTAAAGAAACACTTCAGAAATTTCAGAAATCTGCAAGAAGTTTTTTAAGATTCCCAAGTTTAAATTCTTTCAAATTAAAGGAAGTTGATATTAAAAAGATCAAAAATTATGCAGAGAAGAGTAATTTTCAGTTTTTAGATTTTGAAATTAAAACAGACCGGCAAGAAGGGGATATTGCAGGTAGCAAACTTTTAAAATTTTTTAATTTAGTAGAATCTGAAATTTCAAGGTTTTTTAATATTAAGAAAAAAGAATTTATTTATGAAAATGAAAAAACTGCAAAAGGAATTTTTGTAATCTCATTAAAGAAGGAAATGATTTTTCCTGGACCGTTTTTAGAAGATAAAAAGAATGTATCGAGATTTAAAAAAGTTCATAAGAATACTTTTGAAAAGAATAAAAGAATTTATGCTCGAGGAAAACCTCTTGCAAGTTTGAAAGAATTTTTAGAAAATTGGAAAAATAAAAATAAGAAGATTGTTTTAGATATGGGGATTAAAGAAATTAAGGTGAATAATACAAATTAAATTCTATTGGGCCGTATCCTCTTTCTCCTCCTCCCCTATCAAACTCTCCTTTGGAAACTCCTGCAATGAATACATAGACTAAATTTTTCGAGGGATTTAGATATGCCTCAGATTCGTCAGGGCTTTCTGGAAAAAGTCCACGAATTCTTCTTCCTTCTGAATTGTAAAGTAAAATAAAGTTTTTTCCCAAATTTTTTAAGAGTAAACTTTCGCTTTCAAAAATTTGAATTTGGAGTTGAGTTCTACTTACTTCTTGGAGCGAAGAAGAATCTCCTAAAACCTCAAAAAACGCAGGAAGATTGTGAGTATTCTTCCTTCCTACAAAGATCCCTTTTTCTAAATCAGACCGATGAAAAGTTTGAGAAATTCCAGAACAGTAATCTCTAATGGTTAAAGAATCAACATTTAACCGAGGCATTTTACTTTAGAACTTTATCTACTAGTCCGGTAAATGCTTTAACAAAAAATTCAGAATTTAACCAAATTGCAATATCTTCTGCGTCGTTGTTTTTTGAAACATAGAATAATATTTCTCTTCTATCAACAATGAAGAATTTCGCATCTAAATCTATTTTTTTTATTTTTGTATCTAATTTTGTAGAAAGCTCTTTGATTAAAACCTCGTCTCCACTTAAAGCTATTTTTATTTTGATATTTGATTTTTTTAATCTGTCAAATGTTTCTTGAAAAAGTTTGAATTTTTTATTTAAGTCTTCTACATTTGAAAATATAATTAATTCTTTTTCTGTGTTTTGAATTATTTCTCGAATTTGGTTTGAGATATTTGATTTTCCTTTTAATGAAGTTGATAAGTTACTTCTATCCGAAGGAGTGATCCCTGTTGAATAAAGGTCTGCAAGTTTTGAAAATTCTTCTGTTTGTTTAACTTTTGAGAGAATTTCTATTTTTTCTTCTGCGTATGTACGAACATTATTTTTTAATTTTTCTAGTATCACTTCTGGTTTTACTCCTAAGTATTTTACAGGTTTCCCTAGTTTGATTATTGCAAATCCGCGTTTTTCCAAACCTTCTAAAACATCGTAAGTTCGTGAACGAGGAACACCTGAAATTTCAGCAACTTCTCCAGCTGATGCAATTCCCTTAGAAAGCAAAGCTAACCAAACCTTAGCTTCATAAAGATTCAAGTCAAATGAATCCTTAATTCTGTTGATTAATTCTTGTTTTACTAACATTTTATTAAGATACTCCTTTTAATTTATAAAAATCATCAGGTAAGGGAGTTTTAGTAATATATCCTCGTTCTACCTGTCCTTGAGTTGCGTTGGCTATTTTATTGTCATAGTATGCGCGTTTATCTTTCCAAGGTCCTTCCCATCCATTTAATTGAGTTAATCTTTCTCTAGCCCAAAGATAAAGAGGAAGCTCATCCATAATAAAATCGGGTAAACTTCTTGCTGAATGTTCATCTAACTCTGAAATAGAATCTTTTAGATAATCAATGAGATTTGCTCGTAATTGTTCATACTCTCTTTTTGGAATAGTAATTATTTCTTCTTGAGGTTTTGTTTGTTCTGTCATTTTAGTATTTTCTTTTTTCTAAATTTAATTTTGAATCAGAATAATCTCGTATTAAGTTTTGAACTATTGGTGCTTGAAGCCCTGATTCTAATTCAGCAAATCGTCTATCTATAATGGTGGAATGAATTGGAACTCCTAAGCCTACAACAGCTAATCCTGCTAATGCACTTATTACTAATTTTTCTGTTCTTGTCATTTTATTGTGCGTCTCCTTGTCTTACAAAGTCTCTTAATTGTTCTGTTGAATATGCTTCTAAACCTTGGTTGAGTCTGCTTTCCCAATATTCTCGTGATGCTTTTTCTACAATTGCTTGCGTAGGTGCTGGAAAACTATCTCCTTCTAAAAGATTTTTATAACTTAAATGTGAACCGATAGAATATCCTATATCTCCTGAAGAGAACATAATAAAGGGTATAGAGGCCAGAGTTAATATCCCGTTTACTCCATCGATAGAGACGTCTCTGAATCGCTTAATACTCCTTCGAACCCCAACAAAAGGAAAATAATCTAAAATTCTTTCAGTTAGCTCTCCGCCTAACCAAGAAGGCATTTTTATCTCTCGCGTCCAAACTCCATGGGTTTGATTTTTGTCTGTCATTTTATTGTGCGTCTCCTCTGGCGGTAGATTCTAATTTAGAGAAAGAGAGACTCTCACATCTATCAAAGGATTTAAAGGTAGATTGCAGTTCAGAATAATCTAAGATTCCATCGTGGTTTCTATCTTCTTGAAGGAGGCATTGGTTGATAAGGCACATTCTCTGTTTCATATCTCTATAATCAAATAATTCCTTTGTTGGTGCTGGTTCTCCGTTAGTTAATAGATTAGAATATGCTTCAGATGTTGCATTAGGAAGTCTTGCTAAAATGTTTGCAGTTAAAAATGCTGCAGCAACAGCTCCATAAATTGCATTGAATGCTTTAGTTTTAATTGATCTTTGTTCTGTCATTTTTACTACTTTATCATAACAATCTGGGTTTATAAATCTTTTGGGAGTGTTACCCTTATTAAGTAAGTGCATAGGAAAGGTTTTTAAAGTAAAAAATAAATTAAATAAAATGGAAAGAAAAATTATCCTTGGTCTCCTGCAAGACAGCCTGATTTTTATGAAAAACATCTCGGAGAGTGGGTAAATTTACATTTAAGGAGTGGAAACACAACATTGACTGGAGTTATTTCACGCTATGATAGAATAACTAATCTGGTTGTTATAAGTCCATATAATCAAATTAATTATGATTCTGAAGGAAGATCTCAGATGGTTCTAAGTGAAGAAGAAATGGAACTAGAATCATCTCTTATTGGTTTTAGGGAGACAACTTCGGAGGACCAAGCAAGACTTAGAAGGATAGCAGTTAGTAAACAGAATGATTCAAAAGAGACTTCTGGTAAAAATTCCGATTCCCAAACCCAATAAGATCCCGGCAGTAATGTATGGCATAGCAGGGTAAAATTTCTTTTTTTCAGAAAATAAAAATAAATACAGCAATCCGCATGTTGCTCCGATAATAACTCCTAAAGCAGGAATCGA
>CAZUQL010000051.1:0-3486 GCA_964622565.1 Candidatus Woesearchaeota archaeon
TTTCACGAGGAGAATTTTTTCGAGGAAATTGAACTTCCCTTAAGCCCGATGTTAGACAAAATTTTTCCCCTTAAAATTTAGTTAATTTTAGTCTCCCTTCGGTCGAATCCATTGGGGGAAAAACTCTGCGCCAGCCCTCAGCTTCGCTTCGGGACGTTGCACTCTGGCTTGGTCTGGGAATTAAGGTATTAACATGCACAATTGAAATTGCACAACCCAGACTCGTCTAACAGATTTTTAGCGGCTCGCTCGGTTGCACCTCGCTTTCCCAAATGCCAAATTTTCAGCTCGAGCCTCAGCTATATAGGATTCTCGAGGGAAATTTGGCACTTCGCTAAAAATCGATGTTATATTCAATAATTTCAGGGGCTAACGAAGGGGGCAATTTTCTAAAAACAAAAAAGACGAGGGGGGAATTCCGAGTCCTACGGACAGAGTGCCTTTTTCTGCGGAAAAAGAAATTTAATAACGAGGGGGCTTTTAAGATAGTCTTGACTTCGTCAAGGTAGAAAAACTTCTCTTAACCGACAAACAAAACAACAAGGAAATGCTTCGCACTTTCCTCTAACAAAGGTTAAGAGGTTCATTTTACTCACCCAAATTTTTCCGATTTATTATTAGGAGTTTTGAGATTCTATTTATAAAGGAAAACATTATAAAGATGTTACTTATTATAACTTTAATATGGTTCAGGGAAAGACAATCCAATTATACTTACCCGATGGAAATCCAAAAGGAATTAAAAAATGTAAAATAAACGAAAGTATAGGCAGAGCCATTTTTATTCCTAGAAATGAATTAGATAAAGCTAAAAAATTTGAAGAATTACAGCAACAAGGAGTATATTTTCTAATAAAAAAAGAAGACGAAGAAAAATTTAAATTTTATATAGGGGAAGCAGAAAGTTTAATTCAGAGGGTTTTGCAGCATGATAATCCTGATAAAGAATGGAATTATGTAATTTGCTTTTATTCTGCTACAAATAACATAAATAAAGCTCATGTGAAATTTCTTGAATCTCTCTGCTACAAAAAAATAAATGAATTGGGAAGACAAGATTTAGTAAATGGAAATTGTCCGCCACAGCCAAAAATAACAGAAGAGGAAGAAAATCTTTTATTAAGTTTTTTTGAAGAAATGAGAATTCTTATAGGAGTTTTAGGGTATCCTATTTTTGAAGAGATAAAAAAAGCACAAACAGAAGAAGAAATATTCTATTGTAGAAGAAAATCAATAGAAGCTAAAGGCAACCTAACAGAGGAAGGTTTTGTAATCTATAAAGGATCTCATGCTGAAATTCAAAACAGACCTTCATCTAATCAGAGCATAAATACTTTAAGAGATTCTTTAATCAATACAGGGGTTCTTAAAAAAGAGGAAGAAAGTTTTATTTTTACAGAAGATTATGTTTCTAGCTCTCCCTCAATGGCTGCCGCAATTATAACGGGTGGAAATGAAAATGGCTGGATTGTTTGGAAAAATAAAGAAGGAAAAACTCTTGATGAATTAAAGAGAAAAAAATGAATGCTCAAATAAAACACAGAACAAGGGTAACAGACCATGGCGAAGTTTTTACACACGAAAGAGAAGTTAATGCTATGCTTGATTTAGTTAAGCAAGAAACTGAAAGATTAGATTCAAGATTTTTAGAACCTGCTTGTGGAAATGGAAATTTTCTTGCCGAAGTTCTAAATAGAAAATTAAAAATATTAAAAGAAAGATATTCTAAAAGCCAATATGATTACGAAAGATATTCTGTTGTTGTCCTTTCTAGTATTTATGGAATAGATATTCTTGAAGATAATGTTGAAGAATGTAGAGAAAGATTGTTAGGTATATTTTTAGAGCAATATAAGAAAATTTTCAAAAATAATATAAATGAAAAAATTTTAGACGTTTTAAAGATAATTTTTGAGAAAAATATTGTTTGTGGAGATGCTCTAACAATGAAAGACAAAAAAGGAAACCCTTTAGTTTTTTCTGAATGGTCTATGCCTTACAATGATTCAAGATTAAAACAAAAAGCATATTCTTTCAAGGATATTTTTACTCCTTCTGTGAATTGGACTCTTGATAGGATTTATACAACCGACAAAGAAACAGGAGAAAGAGTAATTTTACCCAATGTTTTAAAAGACTATCCTCTTATTAATTTCATGGAGCTGAAAAGATGATGCAGATGAATTATAATCCTGACATTTTAACTTGCCTTGCTAGTTTAAGCAACGATGAAGTTTTCACTCCTCCAAGAATAGTTAATGAAATGTTGGACTTGTTACCTAAAGAAATTTGGAGTGATAAAAATACTAAATTTTTAGATCCAGTTTCAAAGACAGGAGTTTTTTTAAGGGAAATAGCAAAAAGATTAAATAAGGGCTTAGAAAAGAAGATACCAGACAAGCAAAAAAGAATAAATCATATTTTTGGAAATCAGCTTTATGCTATTGCAATAACAGAATTGACTTCGCTTATATCAAGAAGAAGTGCATATTGTTCAAAAAATGCCAAAGGAAGATATTCAATTTGCACAGAGTTTAAGAAACCTGAAGGAAACATAAGGTTTTTTAACACAGAACACACTTTTAAAAATGGGAGATGTACATATTGCGGAGCAAGTGAAGAAGTTTATAGCAGGGGAGAAGAACTTGAATCACACGCTTACGAGTTTATACATACTCTTAAACCAGAGGAAATATTAAAAATGAAATTCGATGTAATCGTTGGAAACCCGCCTTATCAATTAAATGATGGTGGAGCACAAGCAAGTGCGATACCTTTATATCATAAATTTGTAGAACAAGCGAAAAAGCTTAACCCTCGTTTTTTAACAATGATTATTCCTTCTCGTTGGTTTGCAGGAGGAAAGGGATTAGATGAATTTAGAGATAAAATGCTTAAGGATAAAAGAATAAGAATATTGCATGACTTTTGGTTAGCTTCAGAATGTTTTCCAGGAATAAAACTTGAAGGGGGGGTTTGTTATTTTTTATGGGATCGAGATAATATTGGGAAATGCAATATTATCAGTCATGAAGGAAACGAAATTATTTCAGAAATGGAAAGAGAATTACTTGATGATGAAAATAGTAACTCTTTCATAAGATTCAATAAAGGAATATCACTTTATAATAAGGTTAAAAATAAAAGAGAAAAAAGTTTTTCAAACATAATTAGCTCCAGAAAACCTTTTGATTTGCCCACTAATTTTAATAAGTTTTTCCCAACAGGAGATAAAAACTCTATAAAAATGTATGGAAATAAAATGGTAGGTTATTTGCCTAAAGATTTTCAAATAAATCAGAATAAAGATATGCTTAAAAAATGGAAGGTTTTTATTAGTTATGCATACGGAATGGGAAGCTCTTTTCCATCTAATGTCTTGAATAAACCTTTTGTTGGAGAACCAAATTCTATTTGTACAGAAACATATCTTTTAATTGGACCATTTGATTCGAAAGAAATTGCAGAAAATGTTGTTAGTTATAT
>CAZUQL010000052.1:0-3227 GCA_964622565.1 Candidatus Woesearchaeota archaeon
ATGGGTGGAGGAATGAGAGATGGAAGAGGACAAGGAATGGGCGGTGGTGGAAATGGGAGAAGAGGAATGGGGGGAGGGCGAGGTGGTGGAGGGAGGAGAAAATGGTAAAAATAAATAAAGAAAAATGTTCTGGTTGTGGAAATTGCGTCGAGGTCTGTCCTTTTGGAGTTTTAGAAATTAAAAATGGAAAAGCAGTAGTTAAATATCTTGAAAAATGTAAAAAATGCGGGGCATGTGTTTCTGCTTGTCCGAATAATGCGATTAGAATAAATTATAAGGAGGAAAAATAAAAATGCCATGGGTAGATAGAAATAGATGTATTGGTTGTGGAATCTGTGTTGATGAATGTCCTGTTAATGCAATTACTATGAAAGATGGAAAAGCAGTGATAGATATGAAAAAATGCATAAGATGTAAAAAATGTCATGAAGTTTGTCCGCAAAAAGCTGTAAGACATGATAGTGAAAAAAATTCAAAGAAAAATTAAAAAAATGAAAATATTAATAGCAATAGATGAAGATAAAAAATATAATTCTAAACTTAGTGAACACTTTGGGCATTGTGTTTATTTTGCGATTTATGAAACAGATACAAAGAATTTAGAAATTGTTGAGAACAAATTAGAACACATAGATTCTGATTTAACTCCCGTGGATCAAATCATGAAATTTAAACCAGATATTGTTTTTTCATTGGGTATAGGGCAAAGAGCAATAAAATTATTTAATGAAAAAGGGGTAAAACTTAAAACAGGAAGTTATAAAACTGTAAAAGGAGTTATTGAGAATGTAGGCAATCTTAAAGAATTAAATTTAAATTGTTCTCATTAATATGAAACAATCAATAATAAAAGCAGGAAAAGGATTATGGAAAGCATTTCCAATGATATTGGGAACAATTTTACTTATAAGTTTAATCTCTACTTTAATACCTAAATCATTTTATACAACATTCTTTAGTAAAAATATTTTTTTAGATTCTATTATTGGATGTTTAGTTGGAAGCATTTCAGCAGGAAATCCAATAACAAGTTATATTTTTGGGGGGGAACTTTTAAATCAAGGAGTTAGTCTTTTAGCTGTTACTGCTTTTTTAGTCGCATGGGTAACGGTTGGATTAATACAATTACCTGCAGAATCTGCAATTTTAGGAAAAAGATTTGCCTTGTTAAGAAATATTACAGCGTTTATTTTGGCTATTATCGTAGCTATAATTACAATTTTACTTTTGGGGTTTTTTTAATATGAATATAAAAAATAAATTAAAACAGATTTCAGGTTCTTGGTATTTTTTAATAATTATTTTGTTAATTTATTTTGGGTTGTTTATTTTCAGACAAGATTTATTTTCTTCAGGTATAAATTTCTTTTATAAGATTCTTTTAAAAATAATCCCTGTATTTATTCTTGTTTTTGTTTTAATGTCGCTGACAAATTATTTTGTTACTCCTAAATTTGTTGCTAAACATCTTGCTGAAAAAGGAATTCGAAAGTGGTTTTATGTAATTGTTGGAGGAATTTTATCTACAGGACCGATTTATATGTGGTATCCGCTCTTGGCTGAATTGCAGAAAAAAGGTTTGAGCTATGGGTTGATTGCGTGCTTTCTTTATAACCGCGCGATTAAAATTCCTCTTTTGCCGTTGATGATGTTTTATTTTAATTGGAATTATGTTTTGGTTTTGTTCTTGGTTATGGTTTGTGTTTCTATTTTTCAGGGAGTTTTAATAAATAAATTGATGGAGGCAAAATGAAAAACTTAAAGATTTATTTATTTAGGCATGGACAAACATATTATAACAAAAATAAAATTTTTACAGGTTGGAAAAATTCTCATTTAACTTCTTTAGGTAAAAAACAAGCCGGAATAATCGCGAAAAAATTAAAAGACAAACAGATTGATGTTGCTTTTCAAACGAGTCTATCACGTTCTAAAGATACTTTAAAAATAATCCTTAAGTTTCATCCAGAATGTAAAAGAATAATAACTAATGATGAGATTATAGAAAGAAATTATGGATTTTTAGAGGGAAAAAGTCATAAAACAATTATTGAGAAGTATGGAAAAAAACAATTTGATAAATGGCATAGAGGTTGGAAAATTCCCCCAAAGAACGGAGAATCTTTTGAGATGATTGAAAAAAGAGTTAAAAAATTTATTAAGTTTTTAGTAAAATTCATGAAAAAAAATAAAGTAAATGTGGCTATCTCTGCTCATGGAAATTCCATAAGATTATTTAGAAAAATAATAGAAAAAGCGAGTATTAAAAAAACTTGTTCATGGAATATTCCTTATGATAAATATTTTGAATACACTATTAGATGAATCAAATAAAAATGAAAGGAGGTAATACCATAAATGGTACAAGAAAATGAAAATAGCGATAGCATCTGAAGGAAAGAACGAGGATTCGGGAATAAGCCAGCAAGGTGGAAGAGCTCCTTATTATCTTATTTTTGAAGATAAAAAATTGATAGAAACAATCAAAAATCCTTTTGCAACTGGTGGTGGAGGTGCGGGGTTTTCTGTGGCTTATATGTTAGCGGATAAAAACGTTAACTTAGTTATTGCAGGGAAGATTGGGGGAAATATGCAAACCGCTTTAAAGGAGAAGAAAATAGCGTTTGAGGAGAAGGAAGGAAAAATTCCTGAGGTTTTAATTAAAGGTTAAGTTTATTAATTCTTTTTTTGTTTAATTTTTATGAATACTTTAAGTAGAACAATCACCGGAGGAGTGTTGGTTATTCTTGGATTGGTTTTGATTGTTCTTGGTTTCTTTTTTGTATTTGTTACTTGGATTTATGGGATTCCTATGTTGATTATTGGAATTTTTATTCTTCTGAATAAGAAAGAAGATGCGATTGAGCAGAGGAAAGATTTAATTAAATTAGGGAGGAGAAAATAATGGAAATTGTTGTGACGACAGGTGAAGAGATTCCGGGGAAAAAGATTGCGCGGATTATTGGAGTTGTTCGTGGTTCGACTGTTCGAGCGAGAAACATCGGAAGAGATATTGGTGCTGGTTTGAAAAATTTGATTGGTGGCGAGATAAAAACTTACACTGAGATGGCGAATAATGCACGGGACGAATCTTTTAATCGAATGGTGAACCAAGCAGTTGAAGTTGGAGCTGACGCGATTATTGGAATGAAGTTTACGACGTCGATGATTATGCAAGGTGCTTCAGAAATGTTGGCTTACGGAACTGCGGTTAAATTGAAATAAGT
>CAZUQL010000053.1:0-3184 GCA_964622565.1 Candidatus Woesearchaeota archaeon
AAGATGGTTCAAAAGTAAATGTAAAAATCCAACCTTCAAATTTACAAATAATTGAGTTAAATTTAGAAGATAAAAAAAGATTTAAATCAAAAACTGAAGAAAAGGTAAAGGTAACAAAATCACCTACTGATTCTGCCAAAACTTTGGTGGACGAAACAACTAAAAAGAAGAATAAAGAGGAAAAAGTAGAGAAAAAATTAAGAGTAAAGAAGGAGAAAACAAAATGACAAGACACACGAAAAGAAATGTGGCACCAAAAAATTGGCCAATCCCTCGGAAGGGAACAAAATATGTAGTTAAACCTAAATCATCTTTAGAGAATAGCATACCTCTTTTGATTTTACTAAGAGATGTTTTGAAGATTACTAAAACCAAAAAAGAAGTAAAACAAATAATCCACGAGAAAAAGGTAAAAATCAATAGCAGAGGGGTAATAAGTGAGAAAGAGGGAGTAATGTTGTTTGATGTTTTAGTGATTAAGGATTTTAAAAATTATAAATTAGACTTATCAGAAAAAGGTAAATTTACATTAAAAGAAATTTCTGAAAAAGATCTTGGAGAAAAAATTTCAAAGGTAATTAATAAAAAAATGTTAAACAAAAAGAAGGTTCAGATTAATCTTAGCGACGGGAGAAATTATCTTTCAGATTTAAAGTGTAAGGTAAATGATTCAGTTGTTGTAGATTTAGAAAAAAAGAAGATTGTAAAATGTTTAGAGTTAAAAGAGGGTGCAGAGGTTTTAATTGTTAAGGGAAAGCATGCAGGAGAAAGGGGGAAGATTGATAAAATTTATCCAGAAAGAAAGATGGTTCGGGTAAAAGAAGAAGACAGAAAAACTCAGGTTTTAATTAAACAGATGATTGTGGTGAAATAAAATGAATGAAATAAAAACAAAAGAATTGAAAGAGAATGTTATGCGTAAAATCCGGATTGAAAAAATTGTATTAAGTGTCGGGGGAACTGGAGACGAACTAGAAAAAGGAGTGAAGCTCTTGAAATTGTTAACTGGAAAAACTCCTGCAAAAATGAAGTCACGAAAAAGAATTCCTACTCTGAAAGTTAGGCCAGGACTAGAGGTAGGGGCAGTTATTACTATCCGTAAAAATACAATTGAAATGTTAAAAAGAATGTTAGAGGCAATTGACAATAAGTTAAAAAGAAGGCAAATTTCAGAAAATAATTTTTCATTTGGAGTTGCAGAATATATTGAAATTCCCGGAGTAGAATATGATCGGTCAATTGGAATTAAAGGTTTAGATATTACTGTTGTTTTCCAAAGAGCAGGAAGAAGAGTAAAATTAAAGAAAATTAAAAGGGGAAAATTTTCAAAAAGACAGAGAATTTCAAAAGTCGAAATAATTAAATTTATGGAGGAAAACTTTCAAACAGAGTTTTTCGGGAAAGCATAAATGACAGCATCAGATTGGGGAAAAGTATTGAAGCAACTTCGGTCAAAACCAGTAAAATTAGCGAAGTTTTTAAAGCACAATAAACCTAAAACAAGGAAGACCGGAATATCAGTAAAGAAATGTGAAAGATGTGGAAGGTTTGGAGCACATATAAAATCATACGGATTAAACTTATGCCGACACTGTTTTCGAGAGATGGCAGTAGAAATCGGTTTTAAAAAATACAGTTAAAATGTCACAAGATATAATTTCAGATGGATTGAATATGATAAGAAATGCCATAAGAGCTAGAAAGACAAGTGTGAAGCTTACGCGGATTTCTGGTTTGCTAATTGAAATTCTCAAGATAATGAAATCAGAAGGAGTGATTAAAGGGTATAAAATTAACAGTAAAGAAAAATCATTAGATGTAAGTTTTGGGAATATTTCAGAGTGTAGGTCAATCAAACCAAGATTCACAGTTCAGATAAATCAAATAGAAAAATATATTCGAAGATATCTTCCTGCAAGAAATTTAGGAATTGTGATAATCTCAACAAATAAAGGTCTGATGACACACAAACAAGCTCAAGAAGAAAAAATCGGAGGGTGCTTAATTGCGTACTTTTGGTAAAATGGATTATGAATTACTTTACGGAGGATTAGAATTTATTTCAGCGTTAATGACTTCGGGTGCAGGAATTGCGATTTCAAGAACATTAGAGAACCCTATTGCAATGGGAATGGGAATGTTGCTAGTTTTTGAAGGAGTAGAAGATATGGCAAGGGGCGAGCCAGGTTATTTCATTCGAAGAGGATTAGAAAAAATAACAAAGAGGGTAAGACAATGAAAAAAGATTTAAAAAAAACTATTGAAATTCCAGAGGGAGTTGAAGTTTCTGTAGAAGGAACTAGGGTGACTATTAAAGGGAAAGAAGGAGAATTAAAAAAACAGTATAGAATTGGAAAATCAATAATTGAAAAAAAAGAAAATGAAATTATTTTGCATTGTAAGGGTGCTTCAAAAACAGAGAAAAAATTAATGAATTCTGTTACCGCGCACATAAGAAATATGATTAAAGGGGTTCAGGAAAAGTTTGAGTATGAATTAAAAATATGTTCAAGCCATTTTCCAATGAATGTTGAAATTAAAGGGGCAGATGTGTGGATTAAGAATTTTTTAGGGGAAAAAAACCCAAGAAGTTCAAAGATTATTCCCGGATGTGAAGTGGAAAACAAAGGAGATAAAATTATTGTGAGAGCTTGTGATATTGAAAAGGCAGGACAAACTTCAGCAAATTTTGAAAAGGCAACTACTATTCCCAAGAAAGATAAGCGAATTTTTCAAGATGGAATTTATATCACTAAAAAACCACGAGGAGAAATTTAAATGAAAAACAAAAAACCCAAATTTTTAAGGCGGGGAAGTCATCGGGATTCAAAATTAGGAAACGGAAGAAAGAATAAACAAAGATGGAAAAGACCTACTGGAAGGGATAATAAGATGAGAGAGAAAAGGAAAGGTAGACCTGCAGTAGTTAGTGTAGGATATAAAAGAGAAAAATCAAATTTTGGAAAGATAGATGATAAAGAGGTAATTAGAATAGTTAATGTGAGAGACTTAGAGAAAGTTTCAAAAAATCAGGCTGGATTAATTGCTAAAATTGGAAACAAAAAACGGTTGGAGATTTTAAAGAAAGCAAAAGAAATGAAGATTGAAATTGTAAATCATAATATTGATAAAAAGATTAAGAAAATAACAAAGGAGAAAAAATGAACTTAAAAAAGAAAAAACA
>CAZUQL010000054.1:0-3064 GCA_964622565.1 Candidatus Woesearchaeota archaeon
TCTTTCCAAACTTCAAAACCCATCTTCTTATTGTTTCATGGTGTAAATCAAGATTATAGAATTGCTTAAATTGGTGGCTTATATCTCGGTAACTTAGTCCTCTATAATAACAATCCATAGCAAGACAGACAAGTTTAGAATTTCCTTTTATCTTAGGAATTGGGCTTAATACAAATCGCTTATGACAATCTTTACATTCATACCTTTGTTTATCTCCAATTTTAGTTTTTCTTATTCCTGACTTAATTAAATTTTCAGATTGACATTCAGGACATAAGTCTTTTTGTGGAGTTTCAATAATTAAGTTTATTTCTTTTTCTAATTCAGGTTTAACTTCATATTTTGCTTTTAACTTTTCAAAAAGTAAAATCGCTTTGATATGTTTGCAGTAAAGCCCCTTGCCTTTACATCTTCTCTGAAAGTCCTGACATTCGCAAGAGTAACTATCAATATGAGTAACCTTATATTTCTTGCTTGAATTTTGAGAAGGCACTAAATAAGTAAATTCGTCAAGCGTTTCAGGATTACCTTTTTCTAAAATTGCCTTTGCTCTTTCTTCTCTCCAAGAGGAAAAATTTTTTATGTATTCTGTTGTTTGTTCCATTTTATACATTATCTATTTACTAATTATATTAGTATATGGTTATATATAAACCTTTCGGTTTTTTCTGAAAACATTTAAATATATGGATATCCATAGATATCCGTGATAAACATAAATACGACGACAGCAAAAAAACTTATTTTAGAAAGTGGGTATGAAAGAATTTATACCGACGAGGTTAAAACAAATGGTGGAAATTCTGGGAAGATTGGATGTAAAAAAGAGTTTATCGGAAGAGAAGTTGTTATCTTTGTTCTTAAAGATAAGAGGAGTAAAGAAAATGGAAAGTGAATTAAGATTGATGGTTAAAGTTTTTGAAGAAAAGATTAACCAAACAGAAGAAGAATATAAAAAAAGAAATTTGGGACAAATAGATAAAGAAAAAATGAATAAATATGTTAATAGAAAATTGAAAAGAGAGATTATGATTTTAAATGTGGTTAATATAATGCCTTCTGCTCTTGTTCTGAATACTACCAAAAGATTTAAATACTAATTATATTTCCTATTTGTTAATATGGTTAGTCCAATTCCAAAATGGGTGTGGAAGCGTTACGCTTTGCTGTGGAAAAAGTTTGGTGATAAAAACTTTACTTTTGAACAGGCGAAAAAAGAATTAAAATTTGTAGATGGAAATGTAGTAAGTGTTATGTTTAATGAATTAAAAACTGCTGGATGGATTGCTGTTAATCTTGACGAGAAAGATAGCAGAAAAAGAGTTTATACTTTATTAAATCCTGTAACAATAGTTGAAAATGTGGAGAATGTAAAAAAATGATTTTAAGACCAACAAAAACAGAATACACAGACCAAAAGACAGGGATGGTTTTGAAGAGGATAGCAACATCCGAATGGGAAACACATAATCATAAGATAGCAATTAATAATTCTATGTTTAGTTGTGAAAAGGCAAGAATAGAAAACAGAAAACCAATTCTAAATGCTCATTTTCAAGTTTATCACATTTTTTTTAATACAAAAAAAAGAATTTGGAATTTTGATAGAATTGCCGAGAGTAAAGCCCACGCCTCAAGAATAGGAAGATTATATTTACCCTTTCAACAGAGAAGTGCAAAACAATGGAATAATTTAACTTTACAAGAAGCAGAGGCAGATTTTCAAGAATTAGTTAATAGGGGTTTAACTTTTGTTCCTTATTCTGTTCCATTAGACACAGATTTAGAAAAATGGAAAGTAAGAAAGGCAGACGCATTAACTCTTTTAACTCCAAGTCAAAAATTAGTTCCTATTTTCTGCACAAAACACCAAAGAGATTTATTTGAAGAAATTTTTAATTATGAGTTTGAAAATTCAAAATTAATCGGTGTTCAATGTTATGGACTTAATGACGCTATCACTTCACTTAATCTTACAAAAATAAAATTAAGAAATCAGATGTTACAAACAGGCGACGAAGCACCCCTGCTTATTGGGTTAAATTATGAAAAAGTTTTAAAGAGTTTATCTTGTGTTTCTGGAAATTTTGCTTATTCTTGTTATGGTTTTGATATTCTGTCTTGCAGACAATTAAATATGGAACATATGCCAACAGAAGCAAGAAGAAAGATGTTAAGCAAAGAGATAGAAGAAATTATGAAATATGATAGAGTTCTTGGTGGATTTAATCATTCAGCAGAACAAGAATTTTGGGATGGTATTAATGTAACAAGAGCATTTTTAGAAAATGTTGATGTTACACAGGGATTAAATCCCTATCAAGCGATACAATGGGCTAACCACAGAGAGCAACAGAAAGATTTTGATTTACTTAATGAGTATATTTTAGAAACTGCCGATGATGAAAATGCCCTTTTGAATTTTATTAATAATGATAAGGAGAAATGGGCAGTATTCTACAAAACTAAAATAATCCCTGCTGTCTAAAATGGAAAAGAAAATATCTAATAAAAATTTACACAAAGCAAAGGATAATAAAAAAGATGAGTTTTACACAAGGTTATCCGATATAGAAACAGAATTAAGACATTATAAAGAACACTTTAAAGATAAAGTTGTTTTTCTTAATTGCGATGACCCCGAGGAAAGTAATTTTTGGAAATATTTTTATTTAAAGTTTAAATCACTTGGATTAAAAAAATTAATAGCGACCCATTATGGAAATGGGAAACCCTCATATAAATTGGAAAAAATAAACGGAGATATAAAAAAAACTCCCCTTAAACAAAACGGAGATTTTAGAAGTCCTGAATGTATAGAAATTTTGAAAGAGGCAGATATTATTGTAACAAACCCCCCATTTTCTCTATTTAGAGAGTTTGTTTCTCAATTAATGGAATATGATAAAAAGTTTATAATAATTGGACATCAAAATGCTATAACTTATAAAGAAATTTTTAAATTAATAAAAGAAAATAAAATTTGGTTAGGTTATGGATTTATAGGGGGGGCAGGGCATTTTATTAATAAACACTATAAGGATTATGCCACCGCAGGAGACCA
>CAZUQL010000055.1:0-3050 GCA_964622565.1 Candidatus Woesearchaeota archaeon
CAAATTTAAATATCTTTATATAGGGTTTACGAGAATAAATCAAAATCAAAAAGAGGTGATAACAACATTTAAAAAACTATTTTGCAAACTATTAAGATGCCAAAAAAATTAGCAAAAGAAGCAATAATATTAGTTCTAGATAACATCCTAGATGCGGTAAATAATTCAACACCAGAAACAAGGTACAAAATGATGCAAGCAGCAAATATGGCGGGCGCTGCAATAAATATCTCAAAAACAACAGCATGCCACTCAATAGCATACCCAATTACTTCGTATTTCAAAATATCTCATGGACATGCAGTGGGAATGACACTAGGCGAGTTGATTAAATTCAATTATGGAGTTTCTGAAAAAGATTGCTCAGATAAAAGAGGAGTCAATTATATCAAAAACACAATTATGGAAATATCTAAAATTCTTAATTGTAGAAATCCCAAAGAAGCCGGAGATAAAATATATTCGTTAATGAGAAGTATCGGACTTGAAACTCATTTTTCTGAAATAGGAATTAAAAAAAGCGATTTAGGAATTATTATAAAAAACGGACTTGATCCACAGAGAATTAAGAATAACCCAAGAGAAATAACTAAAAAATGGATAAAAAAAATATTAGAAAAAATTTATTAAGAGAATATGTTAACCAAATAAAGAATAGCTCAATATTAAAGCAATGAAAGAAGAAAAATATATTGTCATCAAAGAGAAGAAGATACCACTATCTCCCATAGTCTTCGATGACGAAAAATTCATAGATAGAAATATTATGAAAGAGAACTTTTTAATTTTGAGAAATTGCCTTGAGGAGAATAATATCTTTTACGGTTTAATCTATGGAACACTCCTGGGGGCGATAAGGGAAAGGAATTTTATTGAGTATGATCATGATGCAGACATTTATCTTTTCTATGAGGATAAAAAGCGATTTTTAGAAGTAGTTTTAGAAGACCTCCTAAATAAAGGATTCAAAATAATTAGAGAAAGAAGAAATATGATTTCTTTAATAAGAAAAGATAATTATATAGACTTCTATTTCTTTGAAAGAAAACCAATTAGAAAGAAAGCTTATAGATTTATGGGCCCAATAAAATATCCAGCAGAAATACTTGAAAAAAGTATTCAATATTCCTTTTTGGGAGAAATGTTCAGAATCCCAAAAAACTATATTCGCTTCCTAGAGATTTCATATGGTAAAGACTGGAGGACACCCAAGAAAAATTGCCTAGCACAAACATATAGTAATTATTTTCATAAGAATTTATCAAAAATTTTAAGAGATCTTTTCCCAGCCAAAACTAAAAGAAAATACTTTCTTAAGAAAATAAAAGACAATTGTAAGCCTTTACGTAATATAAGAATTTAAATAATAATTTTATTCCATAGGGAAACTGATTAAAGATTTATTTTACCAATTTGTCAAATATCTTCAACCACCATTATATCCCAAACTCACACCCTCACCCAACTATCGGGAGTCCATCCATATATTTTTTCACCCTCATCAAAATCCTTACCAGGAAACATAGTAAATATTCTTGGAGCAATAGTTACTTTTTTAGAGTTATCATTCAAATAAGCAACCCACCAACTAAGCGAGCTATTTGCAAGAATATTATGTTTACAATTTTTCATTAATTCAAAATCTTGTTCAACAATATTCCCTCTAACAAAAGATTTATCCTTTATCCAATCAAAATTTTTTTTACACCAATCAATATCATCGCTAAAGATATAAAACTTAGGATTCATTAATTTTTTAAAAATTAAATCAGTAGCCTTTTTGTAGTATTCAATTGGAAGAATATAAACGCCCTTTATCTTCAGTAAATCTCCTCGTCGAACATGTATAGAAACAGATTCACAATTGCTAACCTCCAGCAATAATTCTTTTATTTTATCCCTATATTTATCCTTCAACTTGAACTCATCAATAAGTCTCTCACGAATATCATCATAATAACTTTTATTATAATAACCTCTTACGTAAGCATCATTTGGAAGTGCGAAAAATTCTTCAGGATTACTAAAGTCCTCAAATTCCTTATAAACCTTTTTTTCGAATAATCTGAATTTATTAAAAAGAGTATTTAAATATCTAAAACGAGTTTTATATAAATATTTAGAAATTTGTTTCTCCGACGCTATTTTGGCAGAAATATTAAATTTATCTAATCCGAAACTTCGCGGAACCATATATTTAGGCCATGTATTAAACCAAGAAACATCAAGATAAAGTGGAACTCTTTTTCTAATTGAAAGTTTTTTAGCTGCCGCATAAATATTAATCTGGTTCCCAAGTCCAGCTCCCATTTCTGCAACAATCGCATTGGGGAACTTTCCTTTCATCAAAACCTCCAATCCAATCCCCCAAACTCCCCAAACTCATTTATGAACTCAGGCACAATTTCAACATCCCCCGGAACCTCACTAACGTCCCAAATCTTAATCGGACCCCTAAACCCTTGATAATAAATAAAATCACTAACAGAGGCACCCTGCGCCTTCATGGCAACAACCACAGGATCATCCTCGACATGAGCAATTTTAACCGTAGGGTAATTCTCAAAAGCGTCATTCAACAAAAACAACTGCGCAAACAAACTCTTAGAAACCTTCTGAGACAAATAAATCGCAGCGCCCATCTGATTTATCCCACCCCCGTCAAACGCAGGAATTATATCAATCACGGCATCAAGCCCAAACCCATAATCAATCAACTGCCCACTAATATAAACATAACGAATAGGAATCCGAGTCTGAACATTATTATAAATATAAACCGCCTTAGGTTGCTCCAAAGAATTACCATTCAAATTAACAATAATCCCAACAACAGCCGCCTTTCCTGCAGGCAAAAACACATCACGCCCATCCTGACTATAAACAATATCTTCAAAAATATAAGAACCACCACCATAAACAATCATTGTCCCATTAGCAGTTTCCCTCGTCTGCTGAGCATCAGCCAACATCACCGGAATCGCCGCATACCTATCCATCTCATCGCTCCCATTCCCACCACCAATCTTAGAATAAGCAGGATACTTCCC
>CAZUQL010000056.1:0-2960 GCA_964622565.1 Candidatus Woesearchaeota archaeon
AATTTGTCCCATAAATATAATATTTTGCTCCAGAAGTAGGAGAGGAAATCGAGACGGTTGGAGCAATTGAATCAACTGGACTATCTCCAATATAAACAGTCCTCTCACCGGTTGTCGCCTGAGCCAAAGAATCATCAATTGCAATAACCTCATAAGTCTCTGCACCATCTCCTAAACCAGTTGTAACATTCTGACTTTGATTAATATAAAGATTCCATTTATCAGTATCGTATTTGTAAAGATTAGAAAAATAAAGTTGATTAATTTCTACTTGTGAAAGAGAACGATTCAAAATCATTACCTCATCAACATTTCCCCCAAAGAAATTCCTTGCTCCAGCATATTGTCTAGAACCAATCATTACTTTAGTTGCAGGAGCAGAAGTAGCAGCAGCTGAAGAATCTGAATCTTCTAAAACCCCATTAAGATACATTTTCCAATTTGTTCCATCAAAAGTTTCAACAGCATAATACCAAGTATCAGCAGCAATTGTTGAAGTACTAAAGGATAATTCTGCCCCACCCTTTTCAAGAACTACCTTATTTACATCTACTTTTAATCCCCAAGCCCTACCGGTGTTATAATCTTTTGCAACAATAAATTGCCCTGAACCAGTATTAGGGTTCCACACTTTAAACCAAACAGCAACTGCAAGATTCCCTGTAAGATCCAAACTTGCATTTGAACCAGCATCAATTGAATCATCTGAACCATCAAAAGTAAAACAATTTCCATATTTAGCGTCAGTAGTATTTACAAACGGCGCACCCTCAATAGTTCCATTATTATCCCCTGTTGCAACATCCACAACTTTTGTCGCACTCTCCCCTAACGCAGAAACATTATCAAAGTTATAATAAAGCACAACAGAATCATTAAACAAAGAAAAATTAGTTCCATTATAAGTATAAATAACTTCATTCAGATTTGCTTCTGTAATTGAAACATTTACTTCAAAACTTTTATCTGAACCTGTCGCCCCACTGTCAGCTAAGGTCGGAGTTTCAAAACTAACCACCGGAGCAGTTGTATCCACTACAGCTTCAGTATAATCTACTATTAGTTGTGGAGGACTTGCACTCCCGAAAGCATTAACTACTGCAACTTCCCAATCATCTTCAGTAGATAATCCAACTCCAAAAGAATCCTCACTTAAACTATTTCCTAAATCAGTTATTCCATCACTGCCTAAATCTAAATATCTCCAACCTGTGCTAGATAACAAAGAACCACCTGTTGAATAAGCACTTCCATTCCTACAATCTGCATACATATCATCTACTGATGTGGAAGTGTAAGGCATTTCCATAGAATATACATAGGAGTTACTTGCACCAACACTTGTAGAATCAACTGAAATATTTATTCCAACGCTGTTAATAGTTGCACCATCAGGAATATCTGAAACATCCCAATAAACATAATACCTTACATCATAATCTGCAGTCACCATATCTAATCCCACATATTCTTGATTACTATCTGCACCAATTTGAAATCCATCAAAAACAGCTCTATCTGTTAAATCTGCGGTTATTGTAGAGGAGGAAAAAATAATTGGCAAATTAACTAAAACTACAAAAAGGGTTAAAACTAACCAAACACTAAACAACAACAAAGATATTTTTTTATCACTTCTTTTTTTCATTTTTAAAGTTCAAAGATTTTAAATTTTCAATAACTAAGCTTTTTACAAACTCTGTTTTTTTAATTCCAAGTTCATCAGATAGTTTTTGTACGACCTCATCTGTTTTATCCGACAAAGAAATTTTCACCTCTACCATATTATTCACTAATTCCTCACCAATTAGTGAATTTTATCCTATTTAAATGTTTTGAAAGATAAAAAAAGAACAATTAATCCCCAATAACTCACTAATAACTCACTGATTAGTGAGTTATGCTAAAAACGAATAAACATAAAGATTTAAAAAATAAAAAAACATAACATAATAAAGAAGAGGAAGATGAAAACAAAAATTTCTAAAAAGGCGAAGGTTCCAAAAAAGAAACTTAAAAAGAAAATTATATTAAAAACAAAAAAGAAAATTTTAAGAGGTAAATGTGAAAAAACAATCAAAACAGGAATTCCAGGGTTTGACAATTTATTTCAAAAAGGTTCAGGGATTCCTTGTGGGGCGTCAGTACTTATTGAAGGCGGCCCAGGAAGTGGAAAAACAATATTTTGTTTAAACACTCTTTATAATCTGTGTAATGAGGGGAAAAAATGTCTATATATGAGTTTTGAAGAACCTGAAGAAAGATTACTTGCACATATGGAAGCATTTAATTGGCATGCAAAAGACATGGTAAAAAAAGGACTTTTAAGAGTACAACGATTCGACGCAATTGATGTCTCCCGAAGCATTGAAGCATTATTAAGTGCAGCAAAAAAAGAATTATTAATTGAAGTTGACCCAGTTCTATTTCCCAAGGACTTCGACGCTGACGTAGTAGTAATAGACTCACTAACAAGTATTGCTTCTGCATTTTCAGGACAAGAGAGTAGGTTCAGAATTTATATGGAACAGCTATTTAGATACTTAGAAAACCATAAAATCACAAACTTTTTAACTCGTGAAGTTTCGTCTCCGTCCCACATTGGAACAACATTCAAAGAACAAGGAGAGGCTGTTTCATTTTTATCCGACGGAATAATTGTAATTTATAATGTTATTTATGATTCAGGTGAACGAGAATCAGCAATCGAAATTTTGAAAATGAGGGGAGCAGACTTTAAAAAAAGAATTGTTAAATTAGAAATAATAAATAAAAAAGGTCTAATAATCCACGACAACGAGATAATTAAAAGACGAAAAAAAGATGATTTTAAATTAACTTAAATGTTAATAGAGATAATTCTCTTTCTTCTTCTAGGAATTTTTGCAGGAACAATTACAGGCTTAATCCCCGGGATTCACATAAACCTCATCGGTGCTCTTGTTGTTGCACTCTCTTTA
>CAZUQL010000057.1:0-2736 GCA_964622565.1 Candidatus Woesearchaeota archaeon
TTTTTGCGTCGTGGAGTTTTTTAAATTGGGCGAATGTTTCTTTTAAAATTTCTATTGGGGGGTATGCAGAATCAAACAAATCTCCTGCAATAAGAACAAATTCAAGTTTGTTTTCAATGCAAATATCAATTGCTTTTTCAAATGATTGAAAATTCAAGTTTCTCAATGGCTCTTGTTTCCATCCCCCTAAATGAACATCTGAAATATGCGCGAATCTTACCATTGTCTTTTAAAAAAAGTTTATAATAAAAAGATATTGGGGGTGGACTATATAAAGATTATTGGGATAAATAGAAATTGGGAAGGTTTAAAAGAGGGGAGAAATTGGATTTTTTATGGATTGTAATTGTATTGAACTAAAGGAATTGAAAGATGCTTATGAAGATGTTTTGTTTTATGAAGATTGGTTTAGAAGAGGGTTTCTTTCTAGGGAAAGCTTTGAAAAAGAAGTTGGGGTGTATGAAAGAAGATTAACTCGGGAAGTTGAAGAAGGAAACATCACAGAAAGAGAAATGGATTTTTATTGTAGCAGATGTGGAGAATATATTGATTCGCGAGAAGATTAATACTCATGAGCGGGTTCGTACCGTTCTAAAACTGCCGTAGATTTATTCTTATCATAAGAAAAGACAATTCTGCCCCCCCTACCAATTTTAATAGTGTATTTTCCATGTAATCGAGGTTCTTTTGTTAAAGGGTGTTCGTGCCCTAATCCTGAACCAATTTCAGAAATTGCCTTATCTATTTTCCCTCTATTCTGTTTTTTTATATCTTTTCTAAATCTTTGTGAACGAATTATTTTTATTCCTTGGGGGTTAAGCTCTTCTTCTAAGGAACCGGTCAGGAGGATTCCCAATCCCCCAATTAAAAAGGTCAAACCAAAAACACTTAAGAAATAATTTCCTGAATTAGATAAATTGAGGGTTACTGCTCCTGTGAAGGAAAGGGTTGAATTTAAAATCAATCCAATTCCTAAGAAGATTAAACATACTCCGAATGCTCTTTTCATAGATAAGAGAAGAAAAAAGAATATTTAAGGGTTTTGTTGAAGCTTTTGTTTTTCAGTTGCTTCCCTTAAGACTCTCCAATACTCTTCACAAACAACTGAAAAATCTTCCTCGCTTCTAATTGCGTGATAAAAACTTGTTGCGACTTCATTAGGTAAAAAAGCCCTTCCATTTGTTAATCTATAACAAACCCCTTGGGGGTCCTCTAATAAAACATCGTATCTGTTAGAATCCTTTTTCCTTAAAGGGGGAACAAGATGCAATGAACACCCGTCAGATAAAGCTTTTGAATCATAAGATACAAAAGGTCTTCGTTCAAATTGTTGGATCTGTAATTGAAGTAAGTCTATATCGTTAATAAGATCAGTATCTATCTCTAACCTCATTCCTCCTCTTCCAGATCCTCTTCTACCTCCTGGACCAGCTAACTCCAATGTATGCGATAATTCTAATGTTTGTTTCATAATTCCTCAATCAAGAAAAGGTTTATAAATCTTTCTAAAAGTAACTACTTCTAAGTTATACCTATTCAACATATCCTCCTTTTTGTAAATCCCATAAATGCTGATACTCTCCGCCTTGGGTTATTAATTCTCGATGGCTTCCTCTCTGGAGTATTTTCCCTTCTCTTAAAACCACAATAATATCTGCATTCATTATCGTAGATAATCTATGTGCAATGATGATTGAAGTTCGCCCTTTCATTAATTTTTCTAAATCTTTTTGAATCTCTGCCTCTGTTTCCGAATCTAAAGCGGATGTTGCTTCGTCTAAAACTAAGATTTTTTTATTTGCTAAAATTGCTCGAGCTATGGAGACTCTTTGTTTTTCTCCTCCTGAAAGTTTAACTCCTCGCTCTCCGACAACAGTCTGTTCTTTTTTTGGAAAACTTTTTATAATCTTATCTAATTGTGCAAATTTAATTGCATCTAAAACTTCTTTTCTTGTTGCTTGAGGATTTGAAAATTTAATGTTGTTGTAAATGGTGTCGTCAAACAAGATACATTCCTGTGGAACGATGGACATGCTTTCTCGAAGAGATTCTTGTTTTACTTCTTTGATATCTTGATTATCAATTAGGATTTCACCTTTTTCTAAATCATAAAATCGGTATAATAGTTTTACCAACGTGGTTTTCCCACAACCAGAATGCCCGACAAGTGCTACTTTTTTATTTTTTGGAATCTTCAAACTAAAGTCTTTGAAAAGGATTCTGTTTTTATAACCAAATGAAATATCCTGAAATTCAATTGAAGCGTTTTGGATCTTAAGGGGTTTAGCATTGTGTTTGTTTTTGATTTCATTTTCAATTTTTCCATAAGCAAATAAACCATCTAAATCTGCCATTGCTCTGTAGAAGTTTTTAACTCCGTGAACAAAACCATAAAGCGGCCAGAAAATGTTTCCATAAATTGTGTAAATAAAAACAAGTGTCCCTAATGTTGCAGTTCCGTTTAAGAAGCTCATTAAAGGAAAGTAAATTAACAAAAATGTTCCAACACTTAAAATTAAAGCTTGTCCTCCTTCCATCCATCTCCAGAAGTCCCATGCTTTGATAAATGAAGACTTTGTAGCTTCAGTTAGTTTTTTAAATTGATTTTGTACACGAAATTCTTTTCCGAAATATTTAACTGAATCAATATTTGTGAAAATATCTGCAAGATTTGCTTTTTCTCTATCTTCAGTTTTGTTTGCACTTAGATTATATTTTTTCTGTGCAGAGAGTAAA
>CAZUQL010000058.1:0-2583 GCA_964622565.1 Candidatus Woesearchaeota archaeon
TTTGAGAAGGTCTTTCCAAGCGGGTAGAGGGTGTCAGGGGGGAGTGCATCTCCCCATTCTTTCTGCCATTTTGACTCGATTTCCGAAAAGGAGTTTATTTGTTCATCTTCAACCATATTTAACACTATTTAACTCTAAGATTAGATTGAAAAGAATTTTTAAAGGTTCAAGGTTGTTGCCCTAAACCTTCGCATATCCCCACAAATCAATTGCTTTCTTGAGCTGTGGATGGAATATTGCATATTCTTCAATAGGAACCCCGTTTATTACAGAGTTAACCGCCTGACGGGCGGCCATCGCCCCTTCAAAGGTTCCTTTTGGATGCCCATGAATTCCTCCTCCGAACTGAAGAACAACATCATGTCCTAAATGTTTCATCAGGAATGGAACATGTCCAGGGTGTAATCCTCCCGAAGAAACTGCCATTGAAGAATTTATGTTAGCCCAATTCTGTGCTAAGTGGTGTTTAGTTTCATAAACAACTTTCTGTTCAATTTCTTCCTGAAGAGCTTCTATTTCTTCGATTTTTCCTTCAAGCTTTCCAATTCCTGTTCCAATGTGAAGCGTATCAATTCCTGCTAAACGCGCAAAGTCTGCTAACACCATCATATCCATTCCATGTTTTGGAGAACGTGTGAATGCAGCATGCATTGCTCTGTGCCCGTGGATTGCCATTTTGAAATTAGCATTTCTTAATGTTTGAACTGCGGCAAATCCCGCTGTAACAATATCAATCATTACATATTTTCCGCCCATATCCTGAACTAATTGTGCTCTCTTTAACATAGTCATGGTTTCTGCAGTCACATTTATAAGGTAAGCTTTTTTCTCCCCTGTTTCTGATTCTGCTCGGTCGGCCATTTCCAGAGTTTTTGCAAGTCTTCCTTCAAATTTATTAAAATTCTGGCTTGAAAGATTTTCATCATCTTTCACAAGGTCACATCCACCAGCCCACGCATCATATGCAACCAGTGCATGGTGCTTTGTTTTCAAACCAAGCTTTGGTTTGACTATTGTTCCAACAAAAGGTCTTTCTTTAATCTTCATCATTTTTCTTAATCCTTCAACACCATACTTTGGACCTTTGTAAGTTTTCAACATCTTTTTTGGAAACGAAATATCTTCAAGACGAATGTTTTTTGCAACCTTCATTCCAAAAATATTTCCTGCGATTGAAGAAAGAACATTTGGAATATTTCCGCCTTCAAATAATTCAGAAGGATAAGCAATCTTCACCATATTTCCTTTTATTGAAAATGCTTTCGCACCAAGCTTTTCAACATATTTTCTATCGGTTTCGAGTTTTGTCCACGTACCCACACTTGATTCAAGTGCGGTGTTTGCAGCTGCCTCCTTCATTGAAACTCCTTTCGCAGGCTCAATCCTGAAAAGGCAAATTAAATCATTGCTTGTTGGCTTGTAATTTGGTGTTACAAACCTTTTGTAAATTCCTTCTTTTGTGCGATTCATCAAAACCCTCCTGAATACTCGATAGTATATATTTTGTGATATTTAAATATACTCTTATCAGTAGAAGAGCAAAGGAAAAAGAGTTATATAAGAGAATGTTCCTTTTATTGACCATGAAACAGAAACAGATTGTAGGCGTAGGACTAGCATTTCTTATTTTTATAACAACTATCGCAGCAACATATCTTTTTTCAACACTCAATCTTGATGTTTCTGCTTTTTTAACAATCAATATTTTTCCGATTATTGACGCAATGATGTCGGTAAATGGAATTGTTTTTGTCATTGTTGTTGCGCTTCCAATTGCATTAATTCTTCTTGTTGGAGAAGAATTTGATTATTATCATGCTTTAATTCTGGCGGAGGCAGGGTACTTGCTCGGAGCGATTGTTGGAGCATTTGCTTTTGGTTTGATAGAATGGATTTTACCAATAATTTTTGCAGCACTGGGAATTGCATGGGCAATCAAATGGCTTAGGTTGAAAGAGAAGGAACTAAAAAGCAAGTTCAAATTTTCAGCTGGTTCGGGAGCTGCTGAAAAAGTTATTATTGTTTCATTAATTGGATTTGTAATTTTTGTGGGACTTAATGGTTTTGCCCAAAAAGAAGCTTTGGGAGATAGCTTTGCCAATGATTTAATGACCATTACGATTGGGGACCAGGACACTTTTAAAGACTCTGTTACAGACCTTGCTATTGGAATATCAGTTAAGTCCCAGCAGGCTGTTGTAACTTCTATTACTGACCTTTCGTCATACCAAGCTTTGTCTGGAAAATCAGATGTTGATGTTCTAACATTTGTTGCACAGGTGGAAGCATTAAAGTCAGAAATAAACCAACCCAATTATTCAGACAACCTTAAAGAGGCCGTGGCAGCAGATTCTGGAGACTTGGATATTACTTCCCAACTTATTGAGAAACTCCCTCTTATGGAGATGCGGAAACACATTTGGATTGTTTATGCAATATTTGCACTACTTTTAGCACACATGATTGGAACATTGATTGTGAAAAATATTGCGTCCGGCTACTATGTTTTGTTTAAGATAATTTATGGAAAACTTTTCCAAAATTATCATTTCTTAGCAGACTTACAGCTAAATAATATGGGAA
>CAZUQL010000059.1:0-2579 GCA_964622565.1 Candidatus Woesearchaeota archaeon
ATCATTTACTACAAATTTCTAAAGCGTCGCCGGGTTTTAATAAATAATCTTTTCCAAGAACTCGTTTTGTTTTTGCGTCAATTGCTTTGATAAATCCCTTTCCAAAATCTGTATGGAGAAAATACGCAAAATCCAAAGCTGTTGAATTTGGGGGAAGTAAAAAGCAATCTGGAAGAATATTTCCTTTGCTGTCTGCTAACCTATTTGCCGAGGCTGGAAAGATGTGAACAAATTTTAAAACTTCAAAAACAGCATGATTTAATGTTTTTTGAACGCCTGTTCCGAACTCAAATTTATCTAAAACATTTTTTTTTATTTTTTCCAAAGCAGACTTTTGCTTTTCATTTAACGCCCCTTTAATTTGGAAGTCTTTTTCTCCGGGGATATAATCAATTAATCCTGCTTTTGTTGCTTCCCTTAATGCAAGTTCAGAATCTGCAGAACAGGGAATTATTTTTAGTTCGGGAAATTTTTGGTTTACTTTTTTTAGGTTTTCTTCAGAAGTGGGGAAGTCTATTTTGTTTGCGGCGATAATCATTGGTTTGCTTTTTTTTCGTAGTTCTGAAACGAATTTTTTTATTTGATCTTCTGTCCAAGTGGATTGCTTTTCAGGAAGGTTTAATTTTAATAAAACATCTTTGACTTGGTTTTCATTTACTTTTAATCCGGAGAATTGATTTGCAACTGCTTCAGAGAATTTTCTGTGTTCAAGTTCTGTTTTTCTTGAGAATGTTTTCCAAACTTTTTTGAAAATGTTAAAGTACCAAGAATCTAATTCTTTTTCTAAGAATTCAATATCTAAACAAGGATCGTGATTTTCTGTGGGTTTTCCTTCGATGTTTGTTGTTCCGGAGATATCTACAATATGTATAAATGCATCTGCTTGTCTTAAGTCGTCGAGAAATTGGTTTCCGAGTCCTTTTCCTTCTGACGCTCCTGGGACTAAACCTGCTACATCCATTAAATCTATTGGAACAAATCGGTTTGAGTTAATGCAGAATCCGTGACTTGGATTACATTTTGTTTTGAAAAATTCCTCAACACATTTTACCTTAACATAACCTACTCCGTGATTGGCTTTTATTGTTGTAAATGGGTAAGACGCGATTTCAACTTCTGCTAAAGTTGCTGCTTTAAAAAAAGTTGATTTTCCTACAGAAGGTTTTCCTACAAGTCCGATTAACATGGAGATAGAGAATAAAAAAGACTTTAAGAAACTAACTAATTTTTTAGGTAAATACTACTTCGACACTAAACTCAAACAAGAGATTCCAATCTCTTAAGAATAGGGCCTGTTTTTTTTACTTCTTTTCTTAAAACAAAAAGTAATTCTAATGCACCTTTAATCGCGAATAAAATTACTCTTTCTTTATCTACTTCACCCCCTCTTCGTTGATATCCTCTTAAAAATTCTTCTTCCTCCTTTGTATCTTTTATGTAGAGGATACTTCTCCCCAAGTCTTGTTCTATTGGTCCCTTAAATGAACATTCGCCATCAATTACATAAAGAGTGTCTCTTTTTGAATAATCTTCCGATATTTTTAAATACACTCTACTGATTATAATTCTAAGAGCCTGTAGCTCAGCTTGGTTAGAGCACCAGTCTTATATGACTGCAATCTTTTGGTTGTAGAATCTCAGAGATTCGTAAGAGTCTAAGAGAGCTGGGGGTCCACAGTTCAAATCTGTGCAGGCTCATAAAATGACAAACAAGAAAATAAAAAAACTATATCGAAGCGAAAACAAAATGATTGCAGGTGTTTGTGCAGGAATTGCAGAGCACCTTGAAGTTGATCCCACATTAATTAGATTGTTATGGGCATTTGGAAGTTTGTTTTACGGAGTAGGTATTTTAGCATATATCATTGCGTGGATAATCATACCTGAAAAAAATTAAATTCAAATATTGAAAGGAGGTAAAAATGGATAGTTTAATTGCATCTGAATTAGGAAAAGGATTTTTAATTGGAAGTGGCTTAACTGGATTAGGAGCTGTGCTTGGTGCTTTTTTTGGAATTTTTGTTTTAGGAATATATGTTTATTCAGCGTGGGCGTGGATGACTATTGGAAAGAAACTTAAATACAAGAAAGCATGGTTAGCGTGGATTCCGATTGCAAATATAGCAATGTTTCTTCAGTTGGGAGGTTTTCATTGGGCGTGGGTTTTTTTAGTATTGATTCCGGTTCTAGGATGGATTCCTTTAATGGTCTTGATGTTTATATGTCAATGGAAAATTTTTGAGAGAAGGAAATATCCTGGATGGTGGGCATTAATTCCTCTTTTAGGATTTATTCCAAAAGTTGGATTTGTCGCATCAGTTGCTTCACTTGTCGTGTTAGGAATAGTTGCTTGGCAAAGGAAATAAATCATTTTTTATTTTTTAATCATTACCTTTAAAAACTATTCAAATTAGGTATCTGTGTTGGTGTTAGTAATAACATCGACGCAGCGGGAATCCTCCATTCTCGCACTGCCCCGTTAGTACAGAGGCCAAGTATGCTGCCCTTTCAAGGTAATCAGGAGATTTCATTCTCCTTTGAGAAAGAAGAAAGGCAGTGACCCGAGTTCGAATCTCGGA